>CBDUWQ010000168.1:0-8696 GCA_965370965.1 uncultured Bacteroidales bacterium | reverse complement strand
TGATAATCAATATGTTAACTGCTTTTTCAAAAAGTTTATGAATTATTCAGGCTAACATCCATTTTCTATTTAATAACATATAAATAAAATTTATACAAATTTAATATATAGGGTGTAATTAATCAATGCTTTTCTAAATTTGCTGCAAAATAAAAATATCATGATACATCAAAAACTAATAAATCCTAAAAGCATTGTTGTTATCGGCGGTTCAAACGATATTAACAAACCGGGGGGCAAAGTATTAAAAAACCTTATTGACAATAGCTTTAAAGGCAATATATATGTAGTAAACCCTAAGCTCGACGAAGTGCAAGGCATAAAATCTTATCGTGATGCGGCTGATTTGCCACAAACCGATTTGGCAATTTTAGCCATTGCAGCCAAATTTTGTCCGGCAACAATTAAAATACTAACCGGCAAAAAAGACACTCGCGGGTTTAT
This sequence comes from uncultured Bacteroidales bacterium, assembly GCA_965370965.1. GTDB lineage: Bacteria > Bacteroidota > Bacteroidia > Bacteroidales > SZUA-534 > GH45. The sequence continues at coordinate 8,252 of CBDUWQ010000168.1, read as the reverse complement.
AATACTGTCGGCCGGATTTGGCGAAGAGAACGAAGAGGGAGCGCAATTTGAAAATGAAATTGTTGAAACCATTAATAGCGTTGGTGGTTCGTTAATTGGACCTAACTGTATTGGTGTTTTAAACCAAAATTACAGCGGTGTGTTTACAACCCCTATCCCTACACTCAGTAAAAGCGGATGCGATTTTATTTCAGGATCCGGTGCCACAGCAGTTTTTATAATGGAGGCAGGTGTCCCTAACGGATTGACCTTTTCAAGTGTTTTTTCAGTAGGAAACAGCGCACAAATTGGCGTTGAAGAGGTTATGAAATATTTAGATGAAACATATGACCCAAAAACAAGCAGTAAGGTAAAATTACTATATATTGAGAGCATTGACAAACCCAATTTATTATTAAAGCATGCAGCATCATTAATAAAAAAAGGCTGCAAAATAGCTGCCATAAAAGCCGGAGCCTCCGAAGCCGGAAGCCGTGCAGCAAGCTCACACACAGGTGCATTGGCAAATAGCGATGTTGCCGTTGATGCACTGTTTAGAAAAGCAGGAATAGTACGCTGTTACAGTAGAACCGAGTTAGCAACAGTTGCAAGCGTATTTATGCACCCCGAGCTAAACGGTAAAAATATTGCCATTATTACACATGCCGGAGGTCCGGCCGTAATGCTAACCGATGCATTATCAAATGGCGGATTAAACATTCCGAAAATTGAAGGCGAAAAAGCCGAATGCTTATTGACAAATCTTTATCCGGGTTCATCGGTTGCCAACCCAATAGATTTTTTAGCCACAGGTACAGCCGAACAGTTAGGGCAAATTATTGATGTCTGCGAAAATGATTTTGACTACATTGATGCCATGTGCGTAATTTTTGGCAGCCCCGGGTTATTTCAGGTTTACGATGTATATGACCTGCTTAATGAAAAAATGAAAAGCTGCAAAAAACCTATTTACCCAATTCTACCATCGGTTGTAAATGTAGCCGACGAAATAAAGCACTTTATTGCAAAAGGACGTATCAATTTTCCCGATGAGGTATCACTAGGAAATGCCCTATCAAAAATATATTATACTCCCAAGCAAACTAACTTAAACCAACAACTGCCAAAAGTTGATACTGCTGCAATTAGAAAAGTGGTTGATGAATCGGAAAATGGTTATCTAAAACCCGAAAAAGTTCAGGAATTACTTGATGCAGCCGGTATTGCACGAGCAGGTGAAGCCATTGCAACCCAAAAGGCAGATGCAACGGCAAAAGCTAAAGAGCTGGGCTTTCCGGTAGTTATGAAAGTAGTTGGGCCTGTGCACAAATCAGATGTTGGCGGGGTGGTTTTAAATGTTAAAAATGAAGAACAAGCTGCCTCTGAATTTGAAAGGATGATTAAAATAAAAGACACAACAGCAATTTTAATACAACCAATGCTTTCGGGTACCGAACTATTTGTAGGTGCAAAAAAAGAGGATAAATTCGGGCATATGGTGCTTTGTGGACTTGGCGGAATTTTTATTGAAGTACTAAAAGATGTTCAGGCCAACCTTGTCCCCATTGCGCTTGACGAAGCCAAAACAATGATTAAAAAACTTAAATCGTATAAAATAATTCAAGGTGTTAGGGGTCAGGAACCAGTTAACGAAAATAAATTTGCCGAAATTATTTCACGTATATCGTCATTATGTTTGGCTGCCCCCGAAATATTTGAAATGGATTTAAACCCACTTCTTGGCAAAAAAGACAAGGTTGTGGCAGTTGATGCACGTATTAGAATAGAAAAGTAAAAAATACTGCTAATAAAAAAACTTAATGATGAAGATTAAACAGTTTTCTACAACCGAAAAGGCAATGATGATAACCTTAATAATTCTTATTATTGCAATGCTTTTACAGTGGAAAACAATAATAAAAGGGGTAAAAAAAGGATTTGAACCCTATACTAACGAACAACCAACAAATAACAATTAACACATGCGAAAAAACGATTTATTATTTGTTTCAATACTGCTTTTAGTTATAGTACCTTTAGTTTTATGGGAAAAGTCGTATAATGCATATCTAATGTTTAATAAAGAACATGGGATGATTACCAGTTTTGTCAAATTTGGGATATTGGCAACTATTGGAGAACTAATTGGTTTACGTATCAGAACAGGAAACTATATTCAAAAAGGCTTTGGAATACTCCCTAAGGTCATAATATGGGGGTTTATTGGACTGACCATAAAACTGGCATTTGTAATATTTGCCACAGGCACACCTAAATTTTTAAGTTATATGGGAATTGAGAATGCCACTATTGCCATGCTAGATAATTTAACATTGACAAAACTTGGGGTGGCCTTTTCAATTAGCATAGCCATGAATACTATTTATGCCCCCATAATGATGACTTTTCATAAAATAACCGACATACACATAACTAAACATGGTGGAAGGTTAAAAAGCCTATTTATCCCCATTGATTTTGCTGCAATATTAAAACAAATTGATTGGAACATTCAATGGAATTTTATTTTCAAAAAAACAATACCCCTATTTTGGATTCCGGCACACACAATAACATTTTTATTGCCATCAGATTATCAGGTGTTATTTGCTGCAGTATTAAGCATATTACTAGGACTCATTTTAGCAGTGGCAAGTTTGAAAAGTGAAAATTAATTTTAACTTTGTGATGCAATAACTTTATAAAAATTAATATAACAGTCCATAACTGATATATAAAAGGTTTGTAAAGAGCCATTTTTCAAATTATTTTGAAGAATGTAATTATAATTATTTGCTAAACAACAAACATAAAATTACAAGCAAGTGGAAAACAAAATTGCAATACTATATGGACCTGAGGGCGGAAATACTGAAAAAGTTGCAAAACTAATAGCAAAAAAAATAGGTGCCTATAAATGTGATATGATTTTTATAAAGGAGGCCGATGAAAAATCAATATCAAACTATAACAGCTTAATTATAGGCAGCTCAAGTATTGGCACACACAATTGGTCAATGCCTAACAGCAGTACCGATTGGGATGAGTTTTTGCCTAAATTCAAAAAAATAAGCTTTAAAAGCAAAAAAGTTGCCATTTTTGGACTAGGCGATCATTTAGGATACCCAAATACATTTGTTAACGGAATGCGCATTATCTATGATATACTAATTGATAATAATGCAGAAATTTTAGGACAATGTGCTGCTGATAATTATGAGTTTAATGAATCGCAAGCAATTGTTGATAATAAATTTGTTGGATTGCCTATTGATGAAGACTACGAAAAAGAACTTACTGAAGACCGTATTAAAAAATGGATAGAAACATTTATTCACAAAATGTAGGATTTGTAAATTAATAAGTAATACCGAATAAAAGAAATTATTTATTTACAAACACATAGCCTAAAATAGAACTATAACTCGGAGAAACAGCATTTATGAGACAACTTAAAATTACCAAGCAAGTTACTAATCGCGATACACAGTCGTTAGATAAGTACTTGCATGAAATTGGAAAAGAGGAGTTGCTAACTGCCGATGAAGAAGTAGAATTAGCCCGATTGATTAAAAAAGGTGATGCCCCTGCTCTTGATAAGCTAATAAGGGGTAACCTACGCTTTGTTGTGTCGGTATCAAAACAATACCAAAACCAAGGCTTAACACTACCAGATTTAATAAACGAGGGTAACCTTGGGCTCATAAAAGCAGCCCAACGATTTGATGAAACAAGAGGTTTTAAGTTTATTTCGTATGCCGTGTGGTGGATTCGCCAATCAATTTTACAAGCTTTGGCCGAACAGGCACGTATTGTGCGCCTGCCGTTAAATAAAATTGGCTGCATTAATAAAATTAACAAAACCCTTGCACGCCTTGAGCAAGAATTTGAACGCGAGCCTTTAGCTGAAGAAATTGCCAAAACATTAGAGATGCAACCCAGTGATGTAAAAAAAGCATTGATGTCAAGCGGCAGACATGTTTCAATGGATGCGCCTTTACAACAGGGCGAAGATGGCAGTATGCATGAAATAATGTCGAATAAAGATTTGCCTTTACCCGATAAAAACCTTATTACCGACTCGCTTCGCAAAGAGATTGAACGTACATTAGCAATGCTATCGCAGCGTGAGTCCGATATATTAAAATTTTACTTTGGTCTAAACGGGTCTTCACCCCATACACTTGAAGAGATTGGCGAAAAATTTGACCTTACCCGCGAAAGGGTACGCCAAATTAAAGAAAAAGCTATTCGTAAGTTAAAACACACATCAAGGTGTAGAAACTTAAAAGCATATTTAGGATAATGAAGCAGCATTTAATTGCCCCATCAATACTTTCGGCCGATTTTGACAACTTAGGTAACGATATTAAAATGATAAACGCCAGTAAAGCCGACTGGATTCATGTTGATGTTATGGATGGTATGTTTGTTCCCAATATATCATTCGGGACACCGGTAATTAAAGCCGTTAAAAAAATTGCTGCAAAACCTTTAGATGTGCATTTAATGATTAACGACCCCAACAGGTATTTGGAACATTTTAAACAAGCCGGAGCCGATATATTAACTGTTCATTATGAAGCCTGCACACACCTACACCGCACTTTACAGGCAATTAAAATATTGGGTATAAAAGCCGGAGTTTCACTTAACCCGCATACACCCGTTAATGTATTAAACGACATTATTCACGATATTGATGTAGTACTTATTATGAGCGTAAACCCCGGGTTTGGTGGACAAAAATTTATTGAGCACTCATATAATAAAATAAGTAAACTTAAAGAGCTAATTGTTAAAACCAATAGCAACACCCTAATTGAGGTTGACGGTGGTGTTAACCTTAACAACTACAAAAAACTAATTGAGGTTGGAACCGATGTGCTGGTTGCCGGAAATACAGTTTTTGCATCAGATAATCCCACTAAAACTATTGAGAAGCTTAAGTTTTACTAATTAAACCTTATACTCCCCTACCATTGAATTTAATTTGTGCAGGTTTGTCTTTAATTCATTGAAAATGCTCTGCACTTCGGCAAATGAGTAAGTTATACCATTTTAAAATCAAAATTACTGGTATAATGTCGATGTAGAATCAAAACTGATATACAAATGCTAATGAAGTATATCGGTAACTTTGATTCACAATCGGTATTAGAGTATTTACCGATTGGTTTAGCCTCGAATTGTTTATGAGCTTTTCCTCAACCGTTTGCTTAATATTAGCAAACTGCTTTGTTATTGAGTTAATATAGTTTTAAATATAAAAATTAGCTATTAACAGTTTTACTATTAATTAGTTGCAAATTGTATTTTCAGAAAAATAAAAATATATTTGGAATATTAAGAATTAATATAATACATTTGCAGTGTACTATTTAACTAATACACTATGATTCAAATTAGCGATCTCGGTTTTTCATACAAAAAAAGCAACCATTTAATAGACGGCTTAAACCTAACAATGGAATTAGGTAATATTTATGGTTTGCTTGGCAAAAATGGAGCGGGTAAAACTACTCTACTAAAGTTAATAGCAGGTATGCTTTTCCCAAAATCGGGCAACTGCTTAATAAACAACTTTAATGCATCAAAAAGGCAGCCCAAAGCATTAGGCAACATATATTTTATTCCTGAAGAATTTGAGTTAACAGGTTGTACTCCCTCTGAATTTGCAAACCAACAAAAGACTTTCTATAAAAATTATAACCATGCCGAGTATTTAGATTATTTAAATAGATTTGGTGTTAACCCCAACGCCACCCTAAAAAACATGTCGTTTGGACAAAAAAAACAAGTGCTTATTAGCTTTGGGTTAGCTACCAATACAAAATACCTACTGCTTGACGAACCTACCAATGCATTAGACATACCATCAAAAAGTATTTTGCGCAAAATGCTGGCGTCGGCAATAAATGAACAGCGTAGTTTTATTATATCAACTCACCAAATACGCGATTTAGACAGTATGATTGACCCAATAATAATTATGGACAACGGCAAAATTGTTTTTCATGAAAATAGTGAAACAATTATTAAAAATTTGTCATTTAAAACACTTGAAAACACTAATGATGCAAATGTTGTTTGGGCAGAGAAAAAGCTGACATCATATAGTGCAATATGCAAAAACACTGAAAATGAATTTACCAACCCCGATTTGGAACTACTTTTTAAAGGGGTAGTTGAAAAGCCTAATGAGTTTTCAAAAATATTTCAAAAATAAGCAATACTGTTTACTGCATCTTAAATAAAAACAATATGAGTGATTTTTTTAACATAAAAAGGTTTATCAGCTTAATTAAATATAGGTTTTTAATAAATAAAAAGGCTTGGGCATTACAAATAGCGGGTGTGTTTGGAATAGCTATGATTATTACAGCAATTGTATTTATTGATGCAAATGATAAATTGTTTTTTGAGGATTTTTATCAAATGCTATATGTTTTAACAATACTGCTATCGGGGGCATATATAAGCAGCCGGTCGTTTGTTGAATATGAAAATACGGCAAAAGGCTTTTCGTATATTATGTTGCCTGCGTCAAGTTTCGAAAAGTTTATGATTCCTGCCCTATTCTCAGGCATATTATATTTTGTAATTTTCTCAGTACTATACTCTGTTATGGCTATTATTACCAACGTTGTATGGAGTGTTTTTTACGATTTTAATATTTATGTTTTTAACCCTTTTGGCGAATCGTTGATAAAAGATACAGGTATTCTGTTTATGTTTTATTTGATTATTCAGCCCATATTTTTATTTGGCTCAATAGCTTTACGCAAACAACATTTTATTATTACGGGAATTGTGTTTTTTATAATTTTTATGGTAATAATTGGTTTTGCAATGGGCTATTCGGACATTGTATTTGGGTCAACAATTTATTTTAAAACCGAGTTTGACCCCAATAAGGATAATACCCTAAGAAACTACATTATTGTAGGGGTGTTTCATGTTTTAATGCTGTCGGCATCGTACTTTAAATTAAAAGAGAGAGAGGTTTAATATGGAATTTAAAGACAAAAAAGCCATATACCTGCAAATTGCCGCCCTGTTTTGCGAAAATATTCTGCAAAAAAAATGGAAGGCAGATGAAAAAATACCATCAATTCGCGAAATGGCTGTGGAGCTTGAGGTAAACCCCAATACTACAATGCGCACATACGCTTATTTGCAAGACCTTGGTATTATTTTTAACAAAAGGGGTATAGGTTATTTTGTGGCAAATAATGGTTTTGAAATAACACAAAAACTAATAAAAAAACAGTTTATTGAAGATGAACTGCCGGCATTTTTCAAAACCCTTAAAATACTTAACATGTCGGTTAATGAAATAATTAAACTCAATAAAGGGGAGAATGAGTGAGTGTTAGTTGCCTTTGTGTACTCTACACTCTCAACCTAACGATAATCAGGCATTTGGTAAATTAAAAATAATTATTAGTGTTAACCTGCCCGAAAGTCATAGACAGACGGGTTTGTGGAATTGGTGGATAAAAAATAAATATATGAAAACAAGCAATATAATAATAAGCGTACTTAGCATAATGCTTTTGGTAGGAATAATAATAAAAACAAATAATTATGCCAAAAATGAGTATGATTTGAATACTATACCTTCCGAAAAATTAAATGATGTAGCGGTTGGTACGTTTAATAAAATAGAAATATCGGGCTGTGTGGTTGCTGAAATAAGCAGCAGCAAAACTCAAAAAGTACAGTATTTTGTTAAAGGTGATTATAAAGACAATATTCCTGAAATAAAAACCATTGACAGTACCCTATATATTTTGGGGGCAAAAAAACAAAATTGCAATAAAGCCTTTGTAAGTATAAAAACACCAAGCATTTGCTCAATAATTGCACATAACATTGACAAATTAAAAATTGATAGTATAAAATTAGATACACTATCTATTGCTTTAACCAACTCTACAATAAAAACCAATAAGCTTAAATGCAGGGCACTAATACTTGAACTAACCGATTCATCATATTTTAAAGGATACTATTTAACAATTGACACATTAGTAATAACTGCAAAAAACCATTCAATGGTTATTCTGCATGACCACTCGGGCAAAAAGTTTGATGGTAAGTTTTATGACTATTCACAATTATCAATTGATGGCTATATTAAAAACTCAAATATTTTTACTGACTCAACAAGCCTGTGTAATAAAACATATAGAATTAAATAGTATATATACCATAGTTATAGGTAACCACGGACGAGGTTGAAAATTTTTATTTGTTAAACAAACATT
>CBDUWQ010000167.1:0-8705 GCA_965370965.1 uncultured Bacteroidales bacterium | reverse complement strand
ATAATGCTATTAATAGCGGATATTCTGTGGTTTGGGCAAGTGATGTCAGCGAAAAAGGATTTTCATCAAAAAATGGCATAGCAGTAATACCTGAAGATGATGTTGCTGAAATGGCAGGTTCGGAAAGGCTTAAATGGGAAAGCATGGATAAAAAAGAGCGAAAAAAACTGCTATATAGCTTTGAAAAACCTATGCCCGAAAAAAATATTACCCAAGAAATGCGCCAAGAGGCATTTGATAACTACCAAACCACCGACGACCATGGAATGGTTTTAACAGGTATTGCAAATGACCAGAATGGTAATAAATATTATTATGTGAAAAACTCGTGGGGTACAGAATATAACGATTATGGTGGTTATTTTTATGCATCAGAGGCTTTTATAAAATACAAAACCATGAGCTGGGGAGTACATAAAGATGCTATTCCTAAAGATTTAAAGAAAAAACTGGGGATAAAATAGTTTTTTTTATCTGCAGTTTTTTTTGCTTGCGGATAGTACTGTTTCTCTCTCTCTCTTTTACAGGAATTATTAAAATATTTTCTCTGCTCCCTCTGTGGTTAAAATATAAAAGATTAATTAACAGCATTTTACAAAATTATAAACAGATGAAAATCCAAAAAAACAGATATTTTAGCTTTTTGTTGCTTAGTGTATTGTTTTTTGTACCAACAGTATCTTTTACCCAAAACAATAGTAGCAGGATTGAAAAACTAAAATCGGCACATATTGAAGTACCTAATGATAAATATGTGCCCATGTTGCGCAAAAACATGGAAAAATCCGCAGCTTGCCAATTTAAAGGGAGCAATTTTTTTACTGTTCAGGTAAATATCGATGAAAATGGCAATAACATTGTTGGTGATGCCGCAAATGAAACCTCTATTGCTGTTGACCCCACCAATCCTAACAGAATGGCAATTGGCTGGCGGCAGTTCGATAATGTTAACAATGATTTTAGGCAGGCGGGTTATGGCTATACAACCAATAAAGGTCAAACATGGACATTTCCCGGGGTTATTGACTCTGGGGTTTTCCGCTCTGACCCTGTTTTGGATTTTGATGCCGATGGCAACTTTTTTTATAACAGCCTTACTGCCGATGAAGATTTTAATTTTGAGTGCAAAGTTTACCGTATTTTAGATGGTGGAGTTGAGTGGGATGATGGTGTTTATGCCTACGGAGGCGACAAACAGTGGATGAGGATTGATAAAACAAACGGTATTGGAAACGGAAATAACTATTCGTTTTGGTCGTATTATGCCAGTACCTGTAATGGGGCATTTACCCGTGCTGCCTATGGTGGCAATAGTTATGAGAGTTGTATTTTTGTTGAGGAAAATCCAATTTGGGGAACCCTTGCTGTTGGGCCGTCAGGAGAGCTTTATATTGCAGGAGCATCAAATGATTATCCCATTGTTGTAATAAAATCTACCGATGCTCAAAATATGAATAACCCTGTTACATGGGCTCAATATACATCGGTTAACCTTGATGGAGAATTAGCTATACAAGACCCCATAAACCCTCAAGGGCTAATTGGACAAGTATGGGTTGATGTTGACATGTCAACAGGCCCGGGCAGCGGAAATGTATATGTGCTTGCTTCGGTAACCCGTAGCTCGGTTAATGACCCTGCCGATGTTATGTTTGCCAAAAGCACCGATGGCGGGCAAACATTTTCTGACCCCATTAGGATTAATAAAGACCTTGGCAACACTAACCGCCAATGGTTTGGAACCATGTCGGTTGCCCCAAATGGACGAATTGATGTTGTTTGGTTAGACACCCGCGATGCCCCCGAAGATTCCATGTACTTTTCATCTCTTTACTACTCTTTTTCTACAAACCAAGGTGAAACATGGTCGGTAAACCAAAGGCTTTCAGATGCTTTTGACCCGCATGTTGGCTGGCCACAACAGCAAAAAATGGGCGACTATTATGATATGGTTTCCGATAATGAAGGCGTGCACCTTGCCTGGGCAAATACCTTAAACGGAGGACAAGATGTTTACTATACACACATTACACCTGTAATTACCGGTATTAATGAAACGTTTGAATATACAAACTACTCAGTTTCCACATTTCCTAATCCGTTTGCCAACGAAACAACAATTAGCTTTTCATTAAACAAAAAAGAGGATGTTACAATTGAAGTTTACGATTTAATGGGAAGAAAAGCTAAAACATTGCTGAACAAAAACATGAATACAGGGCAGCATAAAGTAAAATGGGATGGCTGTAACGATAATGGGCTACTATTACCTCAAGGTTTTTACCTATTAAGGTTTAATGCAGGCAATTTCTCTCAATCGCAAAAAATACTTATGATACAGTAGCTTTGTTGCAAGGAGCGTACCATAAAATCTACAAATTATTAGTATTTATTATATCCATAAATCCGCAAGCGGATTGTTTTTATCAACAAATAACACGAATGCCCACAAATTCTATATTACCTAAATGAATGAGTTTTATTAATTATAAATTAATAATGAAAACCTTTGCGAATTATAGGTATAATCTACTATATGATACAATAGTATAATAACGATGGGGTAGAAAATGTTTGAATTATCGACTTTCAGCCGGTCTGCTCCATACAGTAGTGCGTTTGCAAAAATAATAAACTTCAAACGTTATTTTTGTCGTACACCCGTTACAAAGGCTTTTTGCTCCTATATTAATCCGTACTTATCCCACTCAATTTTAAGTTGAATAGCCTCTTGCTCCTCGGTTAAAAAATTTGAAACCGAAATGCCCAAAAGTCTAACTCTTTCACTTGCATTATATGCTTGTGAAAGAAGCTCTTTAGTATTTTCCCATAGCGTATCAAACAAAATAATTGGAGTAAGTAAAGTTTTACTCCTTGTAATCTGTTCAAAATTGGCATATTTTATTTTTAGAGTAAGGGTACGCCCATATTTGCCGGCAGCCTTAATACGCTTAAATACCTTTTGCACAATAGGTTCCATGGCATACAACTGCTCATTTAAAGTTTTTAAATCGTGTAAAAAGGTATTTTCACCACCCACCGACTTACGCTCGCGATAAGGATTTACAACCCTGTTGTCATCTCCACGCACAATTTTATAATAATATGCACCTGCCTTTCCAAAAGTTTGAGTTAGCCGGCGTTCAGATAGTTTTTTAAGGTCGGAACCAAAAAACACTCCCATTTTATGCATTTTTTCGGCAGTAACTTTTCCAATGCCAAAAAACTTCTCAATCTTAAGTTTTTCAATAAATGCCGTTGCTTCATCGGGCGTAATAACAAATATGCCATTGGGTTTTTCAATATCAGATGCTATTTTAGCAAGAAACTTATTATACGATACACCTGCCGATGCTGTTAGTTTTGTCTCTTTAAAAATGCGCTTTTTTATCTCTTTGGCAAGAAGTGTTGCCGATGGGTTACCCTTTTTATTTTCGGTAACATCCAAATAGGCCTCATCTAACGAGAGCGGCTCAACCAAGTCTGTAAATTCATTAAAAATATTGCGTATTTGTACCGAAACAGCCTTGTACTTTTCCATATTACCCCTCACAAAAATAAGGTTTGGGCACCTTTTTAAAGCGGTAACCGAAGGCAGGGCAGAGTGAACGCCAAATTTGCGTGCCTCATAACTTGCGGTAGCAACTACCCCACGCTGCAATGAGCTGCCAATGGCAATTGGTTTACCCCTTAACTCAGGATTATCACGTTGCTCAACTGCCGCATAAAAGGCATCCATATCAATATGGATAATTTTTTTAATCATAAATAGCAAATTTAATAATTAAAGTGATAAATTATTTACCTATTTTTGCAGTTTTATATAGTATCTGCACGAAAACTTCGTCTTTGACCTGTCTGCCAAGGCACACCAGGCAGGTAAGCAAACGTCAAAGACAAGCCCGCCTTAAGGTAAACCTGAACGATTAGTCGGGTATGGCTTGCGAAGTCAATAAAATGTAGTCCGCCGCGGCGGATGACTAAAATCAAAACAAGAGTCCGCCACGGCGGATTGGCGTTTTCTTGCTGACACTACATAGTACTATTTTTATAATAAATTATTACTAAAAATGAATACCAATTCGCGCTATGATGCACGGGGCGTATCGGCCTCAAAAGAGGATGTGCATAATGCCATAAAAAATCTTGACAAAGGGATATTCCCCAACGCCTTTTGCAAGGTAATACCCGATTATTTGGGAGGTGATGATGCATATTGCAATATTATGCATGCCGATGGTGCCGGAACAAAATCATCGTTGGCATATATATATTGGAAAGAGACCGGCGACTTGTCGGTATGGAAAGGCATTGCACAAGATGCCATTATTATGAATATTGACGATTTGCTGTGTATAGGCGTAACCGATAATATTTTGGTAAGCTCAACAATAGGTCGCAACAAAAGGCTTATACCGGGCGAAGTGGTTTCGGCAATTATTAACGGAACCGAACAGGTACTTGCCGATTTGCGCAAGCAGGGTGTAAACACGGTTTTTACAGGCGGCGAAACTGCCGATGTTGGTGATTTAGTACGCACAATTATTGTTGATTCAACAGTAACAGCCCGCACAAAACGTTCAAAAATAATTGATAACACAAAAATACAAGCCGGCGATGTAATTGTTGGTCTTTCGTCATATGGGCAGGCATCTTACGAAAGTAGTTACAACGGAGGCATGGGGAGCAACGGGCTAACCTCGGCACGCCACGATGTTTTTAATAACTATCTTGCAAAAAAATATCCCGAGAGTTTTGATGATAGCATACCTTCTGAACTAATTTATTCAGGAAAATATAACCTTACCGATGCTATTGCCAAATTGGGCATTGATGCCGGTAAATTGGTACTATCGCCAACCAGAACATATGCTCCCGTAGTTGCAAAAGTTTTAAAAGAAAATTTTGAAGCAGTACACGGCATGATACACTGTTCGGGCGGAGCACAAACCAAGGTGTTGAATTTTATTTATGATTTGCATATAATAAAAAACAATATGTTTGATATACCTCCTCTGTTTAAAATAATACACCAAGAGTCGGGTACCCAATGGAAAGAGATGTATAAGGTTTTTAATATGGGACACAGATTTGAATTTTATGTGCCGGAACAAAATGCATATGCAATAATTGACATAGCAAAAAGCTTTAATATTGATGCCAAAATTATTGGCAGAGTTGAAAAAGCCAATAGTAAAAAGCTGACTATTGAAAGTGAATTTGGAAAATTTGAATATTAAACTGCATATTGCCTGTATGAGGATAACGGCAGGCAGAAATTAATTAGGCTAAAAAAAAGCATTATGGCTGACAATATGATTTTAGAAAGGTTGGAAGGGGTAAGGATTCGCTTTGACGAAATTGCCCAGCAAATTACCGACCCTGATGTGATGAGCGATATGAAACGCTACATTAAACTCAATAAAGAGTATAAAAATTTGGAGCCTTTAATAGAAACCTACAATAAATATCGCGATATTTTAAGCAATATTGCCGATGCACGAGAGATTATAAGCAAGGAGAGTGATGCAGAGATGCTTGAAATGGCAAAAATGGAGCTTGATGAACTTGAAGGGCAAATTAAACCGCTTGAAGAGGATATTAAAGTACTGCTATTGCCTGCCGACCCCGAAGACAGTAAAAATGCCGTTTTGGAGATTCGTGCCGGCACAGGAGGCGATGAAGCCAGTATTTTTGCAGGCGATTTGTTTAGGATGTACACCAAATTCTGCGAAAGCAAAGGTTGGAAAATGGAGGTAACACATTTTAGCGAAGGAACCTCAGGCGGATATAAAGAGGTTGTTATAAATGTTACCGGAAATGGTGTTTATGGTATATTAAAATACGAGTCGGGTGTGCACCGTGTGCAAAGGGTACCACAAACCGAAACCCAGGGCAGAGTTCATACATCGGCGGCTACTGTTGCAGTTTTGCCCGAGGCCGAGGAATTTGATGTTGAACTGAAACCCGAAGATATTAAAAGAGATGAGTACTGCTCATCGGGTCCCGGCGGGCAATCGGTTAATACAACCTATTCGGCAATTCGCCTTACGCATATACCGTCGGGTATTGTGGTAACTTGCCAAGATCAAAAGTCGAAACTAAAAAACCTCGACAAAGCCATGAAGGAGCTAAAAACCCGCCTCTACAATTTGGAGTACCAAAAATATATGGACGAAATTTCGTCAAAAAGAAAAACCATGGTATCAACCGGTGACCGCTCGGCAAAAATACGAACATACAACTGGCCACAAGGCAGGGTTACCGACCACCGCATAAACCTTACAATGTATAACCTTAATGCAGTTATTGACGGCGATATAGGCGAAATTATATCAAAACTGCAATTGGCCGAAAATGCCGAACGGTTAAAAGAGGAGAGTATATAAGTGTAATTAAAATCCACAAAACTATACCAAATTAATAGCTTGGGCATGGCTTTTAAAATAAAAGGCTCAATAAATTTAACATAAAGAGTCATGTAAATACACCCACGCTTTATAAGATAAAAATGATTAAATAATTTTTATGATTGGTAATCATATAATATACTCCACTATTTTATTTATTTTAAGCACAAATATATTTGGGCAGGGTATTGTTATAAATGAATTAATGTCAGACAATAAATCTGTACAACTTGACATTGATGGTGATTTTAGCGACTGGATTGAGATATATAACAGTAGCAGTAGCAATAGGGATTTGCTCAATTATAGCTTAACCGATGATAATACCAATTTGAGAAAATGGATATTTCCTAATATAACAATTCCTGCACATGGTTTTTTATTAGTATATGCTTCTGGCAAAAACATATATGACACTACCGAATTGCACACAAATTTTAAAATTAAAAAATCGGGAGAAGAACTAATTCTTTGTAATGCCGAAGGTGAAATTACCTCTTCAACATGTGCGATTTTTTTACCTGCAAATAACTCTTACGGTTGTATTCCCGATGGGAGCCAAACTTTTAGTCTGTTTAGTATTCCTACGCCAAATTCAACCAATACCAGTTCAAACTCAATTTACTGTTCTCATCCATCGGGTTTTTATAAAAATGAATTTGAGCTTTTGCTGATACCGGCTAATGAAAATCATAAAATTTATTACACATTAAATGGTAGTAAGCCAACAAAAAGTAGTTTGCCATATTCAATTCCCATATATATAAAAAATATAGCAAACTCTCCAAGTAGCATCAGTTTAATACCAACCACCCCTTTAGAGGGGCCTGCACATTTGAATAATTTTAAATGGAAACAACCCAAAAACGTTTATAAGGCAAATTGTATCCGTTTTGCGTGTTTTGATAACGATACTTTAGTAAGCAAAATATTCACAAAAACATATTTTATTGATGAGTATATAGAAAACCGTTACACATTTCCTATAATATCGGTTGTTACCGATAGTTTAAACCTATTTGATTACAATACAGGGATTTATATTCCGGGAAAGAGATTTGATGAAGATGGATTTAACTGGTGGCCCGAAGGAAATTACCACAATAGAGGAAAAGAGTGGGAGCGCAATATCCACATCAGCTTTTTTGAAAGCAATGGTTTAATTGGGTTTGAAACAGATGCAGGCATGAGAATGCGCGGATATGGAAGTACTGCCAATCCTCAAAAATCGTTTGGCGTTTATTTTAGAAGTGAATATGGATTGAAAAAAATTAACTACCACATTTTCAATAATTCAAACACCAATAAATATAAACGGTTAGTATTTAGAAATTCGGGTAACGATTTTATACATACACATTTTAAAGATGCGCTGCTCCAAAATTTATTGGGCAAACTTGACCTTGAACTGCAGAACTTTCAACCATCGGTAGTTTTTATTAATGGAGAGTATTGGGGGATACATAATATTAGAGAAAAATACGATAAATATTATTTTAAGTATCATTTTGGCATAGAAGAAGATAACTTAAATATATTAGGCATTTGTGGAGGCATTGATATAGGAAATAATAGTGATTATCTTGAATTAATTAGCTTTATTAATAGTAACAACATGTCGGATAATGATAATTATCTGTTTGTCGAAAATAAAATTGATATCCAAAATTTTATTGATTTTCAAATAGCCGAAATTTATTATGCTAATTATGATTGGCCCTGTAATAACTTTAAAATATGGAAAACCAATAACCCTGACTCAAAATGGCGTTTTTTAATTTATGATTTAGATCTTTCCTTTGCTTATAATAATAAGTGCTTATATCAAAAACATTCATTAGAGCATGCAACAAGTACCAATAATGGTTGGCCTCATTGTGAGTGCTCAAATATGCTTTTTAGGAAATTGCTCGAAAACAATAAGTTTGAACAATTATTTATTGAACGCTTTGCATTTCATTTAAATAAAACATTTAACTCAGAAACGATTATTGATAGTATTAGCAAATTTGAAACGCTTTTTACACTTGAAATAGAGGAGCATATCAATAGATGGCAATATCCGGCAACTATTGACAAATGGCATAACCAAACTGAAATATTGAGGCATTTTGCTCAAAAAAGACCATGCTTTATGAGTAACGATATAATGGCCTTTTTTAATTTAACTGAATTTGGATTTGAATGTACCCCTAATACCGATAGTTTAGATAGTAGGAATAGGTTAACTATTGGTCCAAACCCAAATGATGGAACTTTTTTTTTATTTAACAAATCATCAGAAGATTTTTTAGG
>CBDUWQ010000166.1:0-8712 GCA_965370965.1 uncultured Bacteroidales bacterium | reverse complement strand
GATAATCAGAGTATTAATTGAAGTTGTGATGAATTCTTGCATAATTCAGGCTATAACAATAGTTGCTTATTATAAGTATGTTAGTTTAAAAAAAAATTGTATGTTTAAGTGCCTAAAATATTTATGAGGTGTACTTAAACCTAAATTGAGCAATTATGAAATTTAAGCTATTAATATTATCTCTGTTGAGTTTTTTGTATGCCAACTCAAACAATACTGACTCATTAAAACATAGGTTGTTGAATGAAACACACATGCCTGAGATAATAAACTTATATATTGATATATCTAACTCCTTTTTGCAAAGCAATATAGATTCATCAAATTTTTATTTAGAAAAGGTCTTAGCGATTCAAAAAGATAGCTTGAATTATGAATTTAGTTCAAAAAACAAAAAAGCAATTGCAGTAATATATGATAACTTGGCATGGGACGCATATTCAACAAGTTCCTATCGAAAATCCGATTACTATTTTAACAAATCGCTCTTTTTTTATAAGCAATTATCAGATACTCTAAATACAGCATATGTATATTATGGGCTTGCTATATGCAATAAATACTGGGGACAATATAAAATTGCGGTTACAAATGCTCAACAAGGGTTAAACTTTTTTAAAGAAATAAATAATAATGAAGGGATTGCTGATATTTACCTTGTATTAGGATATATATATGTTGCATGGGGTAATTTTGAACAATCGGATATCTATTTTGACAAAGTATTGGAGGTGTTAAAAGAATTTAAAAGCGTAAATATTTTGGGATATGCTATATTAGGAAAAGGAAATAACTTTCTTGGTTTATCAAGCCCCGATTCAGCATTTGTTTATTATAATAAGGCTTTGCAACTTTTTAAAAGCAATAGTAATAATTATGGAATAGGCCTGTGTTACAGAGATTTTGCTAGATACTATATGCAAAAAAACAGTTATGAAAAAGCTATAGCCATGATTGATAAATCATTAAATTTTTTTATTAAATCAAATACAAAAAGAAGCATATCGGAACTATATACTTTAAAAGGTAAATATTTTGCTAAACACAAAAAATACGACAAAGCAGTATTTTATTACAAAAAGGCTCAAAAACTTGCTTTATACATGGAGCTTAATGAAGAGATAATAAAAAATTATAAATGTATTGCTGAAGCCTATGAAAAATTGAACGACAAAAGCAATGCGTTAAAATACTTTAAGAGGTATTATTTATTAAAAGATTCGATTTTCACAGCTGAAAAATTTGAACAAATAACTAAAATGCAAACCAAATATGAAACTCAAAAAAGGGAGCAGGAAAATACTATTTTGAAAAAAGAGCTGGAGATTATAAATGTTAAAGAGCAAGAAAGCAAAATTTTTCAACGTTTTTTATTTATATTATTAACAGTATCGGTTATAGTAATAATACTTTTATATGGATTGGTTAAGTTTAGGGCAAATGCTGCAAAAAAAGCCAGTATGTTAATGATTAAAGAAAAACAACTTGCTAAGTTAGAGATTAAAAATAAAGAGATTGAAAACCAAGTTTTACTAGACGAAAAAACAAAAGAAAAAGAGATAAACAAACTATTAAAAAATAAACACGAAACGGAATTATTTCATAAAAACGAAGAATTATCATCGGCTATATTGCATCTTATTAATAAGAATGAAACGCTACGAAAAATAAAAAGGATTTTAATTACGGAGAAAAACAAAACAAAACCTGATTATAAGGAGTGCGACAAAAAACTACTATTAGTAATTAATAGCAGCATAGATATTGATTTGGATTGGAAAAAATTCATGATTAATTTTGAAAAGGTGCACTATGGTTTTATGAACAGATTGTTAAATATTCATACTAATTTATCTGAAAATGAGCAAAAACTTTGTGCCTACCTTAAAATTAACCTTAGTTCGCAAAATATTGCCCAAATAATGAATATCACAATTGATTCTGTAAGTAAAAACCGCCAGCGTTTACGTAAAAAAATTGTTTCAAACAGCTCAATTGATTTAAAAATATACATACAAAAGTTGTAGAATAGCATATTGCAATTTTTTAACAAGCACTTAGGGTTTGCCTAAAAACCTATAAAATTATCACCCCTTTTTTTGTAATCTTATAATAGTGTCCCACTATTTGTCTTATTGTTTTTTGTTTAAAAAAGAATGCATAGTTTTATATTGCTAACTCTAACTAATTATTAATTAAAACTATAATCTTAAAAATTATGAAAAAAATTACTTTTATTACTGTTCTTGCATTATTATATGTTGGGCAATTTACAGTTAAAGGACAGTGTGCTAATGACGAAAATATTTATTCATACACATTTGATGGTAAAGATTATGAAGTTGTTAAAGAAAAAAAAACGTGGGAAGTTGCTGCTGCATGTGCAGTAGAGAGAGGTGGTTATTTAGTTCATATTGATAGTGGAGAAGAACAAAATAGTGTTTATAGTGCTATTATAAATGGTGCAGAAGTAGCCAGTGATTATACCGAATGTGCTGATGGTGGAAATATAGCTTATGTATGGATTGGAGCTACCGACAAAGCAGAAGAAGGAACATGGTTATGGGATGGCGACAACGATGGAAGCGGAACACACTTTTACTCAGGTATTGGGTATCAAGATGGTGCTGCAGTAAATGATTTGTACTCTAACTGGGGACTTGCTGATGGTGCTCCAAATGAACCTGACAATTGGTCTAACCAAGATGCTGCCGGAATAGGATTGGAAGCATGGCCTGCCGGTTCAGGTAGCTTAGGACAAAAAAGCGCATGGAACGATATTAGAGCAGATAATGAATTTTATTTTGTTATTGAATACGATGTTAGTTCAGTAAATAACAAAAAGCATTTTGATAATAGTATTTTTGTATATCCAAACCCTGCGTATAACGAAATATCTGTAACGGGTGCTAAAAACTTTAAACTTACAATAACAAATATTTTAGGCCAAACACTAAAAGTGCAGAATTTAATTGATAATAATGAAATAGTTAATATACAAAGCCTGCAAAATGGATATTATATAGTAAGGTTGCAAAGTCAAAATTTTTCAAAATCATTTAATATTAAAAAGCAATAACCTTTTTGGATAAATTTAGCTTTTAACAAAAAACCGCTTGTAAGAATTAACTTACAAGCGGTTTGTTTTTTGTGTGGTGCCACCAAGAATCGAACTAGGGACACACGGATTTTCAGTCCGTTGCTCTACCAACTGAGCTATGGCACCAACATTGCTTAAGAGCGATGCAAAAGTAATTAAAAATGTTTTTATGCCAAACAAAAATTTAAAAATTTAAAGTAAATTTTATATCCTATTCAATATCAATATTATACATTGTTTAATATCAAATATTAATTAATAATTTTATATTTTTTGAAGTTATTAATGGTCAGTAATTTGTTAACATCTAAATAAAAGCATTACTAATAATTACAGGGTAATTTTATATTTTTGTAATTGTTATATTGATAATAGTTTGTTAAATATTTCTAAACTACTAAAACACAATATGTTGTAAATAATTGTCCATATTGCTGTTAAATCTTAAAATTTAACGAACTATGATTGAAAATTTGAATTCTCTTAGTCATACTATTTAAAAAAAGCAAGATAAAATTGGCAAGTAAAACAAAAGAGGTGGTTAAAACACCATTAATGAAACAGTATTACAGTATTAAGGCAAAGCACCCCGATGCTATATTACTGTTTAGGGTAGGCGATTTTTATGAAACATTTTCAGATGATGCCATAAAGGCATCTGGAATACTGGGCATTACCTTAACCAAAAGGGCAAATGGTGCTGCCTCATTTGTTGAGTTGGCCGGATTCCCCTACCATGCCTTAGACACCTATTTGCCAAAATTGGTACGTGCCGGACAAAGAGTTGCAATATGTGAGCAGCTTGAAGACCCCAAAATGACAAAAAAAATTGTTAAACGCGGTGTTACCGAACTTGTTACACCGGGGGTTTCGGTAAACGACAATATTTTAAATCATAAAGAGAATAACTTTTTAGCTTGTGTTTATATCGAAAAAACTATAGCAGGAGTTGCTTTTCTTGATATATCGACAGGGGAGTTTTACACATCGGAGGGGAGTTTTGCATATGTAAATAAATTGCTGCAGAGCCTACAACCCAAAGAGGTACTTTTTGAGCGGGGCAAAAAAGAGGTTTATATGGAGCACTTTGGACAAGGCTTATATAATTATCCGCTTGACGAATGGATTTTTACACAAGATGCTGCCAACGATAGACTACTTAAGCATTTTGAAACACAATCGCTAAAAGGGTTTGGTATTTCAAACATGCAAAATGGAATAATTGCCTCGGGTGCAATTTTGCATTACCTTGATTTAACCGAGCACAAACAAATAGGAAATATTACCACTATAAGTCGTATTGCCGAAGATGAGTATGTTTGGCTTGACCGTTTTACAATTAAAAACCTTGAAATTTTTAGTACTGTAAACGAAGGTGGAAAAGCTTTGGTTGATGTAATGGACTACACAATTTTACCCATGGGTTCGCGAATGTTAAAGCGGTGGATGGCATTGCCCCTAAAAAATATAAAAGCAATAAATGACCGTTTAAATACTGTTGAATACTTTGTTTTAAAAGCCGATTATAAAAATGATATTGAACTTCATTTAAAACAGGTTGGCGATTTAGAACGGTTAATATCAAAGGTGGCAATGGGACGTATTAACCCACGCGAAGTTGTAGCATTAAAAAATGCACTTATTGCTATACAGCCAATTAAAGAGCTTTGCAGCAATGCCAAAATTAAAGGTTTGCAACAATTGGGCGAGCAACTAAACCCGTGCACCTCAATAAAAGAGCGTATAGATAACGAGTTGCAACCCGACCCGCCTACTCAAATAAACAAAGGCAACGTTATTGCAAACGGAGTAAGTCAAGAGCTTGATGAGTTGAGAAACATTGCTTATTCGGGCAAAGATTACCTTGTGCAGTTGCAGCATCGCGAAAGCGAGCGCACAGGTATTCCGTCGTTAAAAATAAGTTTTAACAATGTATTTGGATATTATATTGAGGTTAGGAACACCCATAAAGATAAAGTACCGCAAGAGTGGATACGCAAGCAAACCCTTGTAAGCGCCGAGCGGTATATTACTGAAGAATTGAAAGAATACGAAAGTAAAATACTGGGAGCCGAGGAGAAGATACAGACGTTGGAAAACAAGCTTTTTAATGATTTGGTTTTTAGTTTAACCGAATTTGTACAGGTAATTCAATTAAATGCAGCCTTGCTTTCAAAACTCGACTGCCTTTTGTCGTTTGCCACACTATCGCAAAAAGGCAATTACTGTAAACCAAATGTTAACGAGAGTAATATTATTGAAATTATAAAGGGACGTCATCCGGTAATTGAAACACAAATGCCCCCAGGCGAAGAGTATATTGCAAACGATGTTTTGCTAAACCAAATTGACCAGCAAATAATAATTATTACCGGTCCAAACATGGCAGGTAAATCGGCATTATTACGTCAAACAGCCCTTATTGTTTTAATGGCGCAGGTTGGTTCATATGTTCCGGCACAGGGCGTAAACCTTGGTTATGTCGATAAAATATTTACCCGCGTTGGGGCTTCAGATAATATATCGATGGGTGAAAGTACATTTATGGTTGAAATGAACGAGGCTGCCAGTATTTTAAATAATGTTAGCGACCGCAGCCTTATACTTTTAGATGAGCTTGGTCGTGGAACAAGTACATACGACGGAATAAGTATTGCATGGGCTATTGTAGAGTATATTCATGAAAACAAACAGGCACAGGCCAAAACACTATTTGCCACTCACTATCACGAGTTAAACGAAATGGCAAAATCGTTTAAAAAGGTTAAAAACTTTAATGTGTCAGTTAAAGAGCTTGATAAAAAGATAATTTTTTTGCGTAAGCTGGTGCCGGGCGGCAGCGAGCACAGTTTTGGAATTCATGTGGCACGTATGGCAGGTATGCCCAAAAGCGTAGTTAGCCGTGCCGAAAAAATATTGATTGAACTGGAACAAACACGCCGTAAACAAGATTTAGACGATGATGTAAAAGAGATTGCAAAAAAACGCGAAGGGATGCAGCTAAGCTTTTTTCAGTTAGACGACCCTGTGCTAAAACAGGTTCGTGATGAGATAAAAAATCTTGATATTAACAACCTTACCCCTATGGAGGCGCTAAATAAACTAAATGAGATTAAAAAGCTTACGGGGCTGTAAAAGCAATAAAATATTTTGATTTTATTTACTGCCGGTTAGGAAAGGTCGGATATTAAATAATGTTATTGTTGTTAGTAAATACCATTTTAAAATCAAAATTACTGGTATAATTACCACACGAAAGGATTCGTGCGGTAGCGGGGGATAAATCATGCTCTAAACTATCTAGAAAATGATTATTGTTAAAATATGAGCCACGTATGTTTTTTACTAATATTACTTGTAAAAGTAATAAAACGAAAAGTAGATGTTTTGAGTTCATTTTGGTTTATTTGTTTAATTCAAATTTACAATAATTTTGTAAGTAAATAAAATTATTGTATTCAAATTTAAAGAAATAATTGTTAACCCCTGTTGCCGCACGATTGTATCGTGTGGTTTGATGACAAGATTGTATCGGTTTTATTTGTAAGTAAATAAATAAAAACTCCCCAAAATTTAATAATGATAATGTAGCCTATTATATCTATTTTTAATTTCTCTTGTTACTTTTAAAATGCCTACCTCGCAATAAGACTTAGAAAAAGAGGTAATGTAACCATAATCCGAGGGTTAAGCCAGCAAAAGCCAATGGCAGAGTAGCACAACTTTGTGTTATAAAAAACAAAAAAAGCCACTAATTGATATTATAAAAACAATTAGTGGCTTTTTTAAATATTCTATTCAGCAATATAATACTACTACAAAACCCTGCCCGGATAGGCAAGCAAAGCTTTTTCTAATGTTATCATTGCATTTTTAAGGTCTTCAATTTTAAGAACATAAGCAATTCTTACCTCGTTAAAACCTTTACCGGGGGTTGTATAAAAACCACTGGCAGGAGCCATCATTACGGTTTGGTTATTGTACTCAAAATCGCTTAAAATCCACTCGCAAAATTTATCGCTATCATCAACCGGTAATTTTACAATGGTATAAAATGCCCCTTTTGGCATTGGGCAAACCACACCTTCAATTTTATTTAATGCGGCAACCATAAAATCTCTTCTCTCAATATACTCATCATAAACCTCGTCAAAATACTCTTTAGGTGTATCAAGTGAGGCTTCACCGGCTATTTGTCCCAGCCCGGGAGGGCTTAATCGAGCCTGAGCAAATTTCATTGCTGTGTCCAATACCTCTTTATTTTTTGTAATTAAAGCTCCAACCCGAGTTCCACACGAGCTATATCGTTTTGAAACAGAATCAATTAAAATTACATTTTGTTGAATGTCATCAAGATTCATTGCTGAGAAATGAGTATGTCCATCGTAACAAAACTCTCTGTAAACCTCATCAGAATAAATGTATAAGTCATGTTTTTTTGCTATTGCTGCTAATTTTCGCAATTCAGCTTCGCTATACAAGTAACCTGTTGGGTTACTTGGGTTACAAATCATTATACCTTTGGTTTTTTCGGTAATCAGCTTTTCAAACTGCTCAATTGGCGGTAATGCAAACCCGGTTTCAATGGTAGCAGTAACAGGTACAAGTTTTACACCTGCTGTAATAGCAAAAGCAATATAATTTGCATAAAAAGGTTCGGGAATAATAACTTCGTCGCCGGGGTTTAGTGTGCTTAAAAAGGCAAACACTATAGCCTCTGAGCCTCCCGTAGTAATTATTATCTCATCATAATTAATATTGATATCAATATTTTGATAATATTTTGCCATTTTTCTTCTATACGACTCATAGCCTGCCGAATGGCTGTACTCAATAACATCTTTATCAAGATTTTTTATAGCATCGAGTGCTACTTGTGGGGTTTTAATATCGGGCTGCCCAATGTTTAAGTGATAAACTGTTCTACCTTTTCTTTTTGCACCCTCGGCAAATGGCACCAATTTTCTGATGGGTGATGCCGGCATTAAAATCCCTTTTTTCGATATTTTTGGCATGATGGTATGTTTTAATGATTTATAGGAATATTACTATTAAAATTTGTATTTCGTTTAGTTATTTTTTGATCTGATTTGCTATTAATAACCGTACCTGTAATGGTTAATTCAATAGGCTTATCGGCAAAATTTGTATAAACAAAAACCGATTTGTTGAATTCTCCGATTTCCGATGAATCGAATTTTATTTTAACAACGCCTTGCTTACCATTTTTTATGGGTTTACCTGTCCACTTTGGAGTTGTGCACCCACATGATGTTGACACATGCCAAATTTTTAATGACCGATTACCGACATTTTTCAATTTGAATTTAAAAACTGTTTTTTCATTTTGCATGACAAAGCCTAAATCTTTTTCGGTAGTATTTACCAATACAGGTTGGTGTTTAACTGAAACCCATGTTGAATTGGCATCTTGACAAAACATTGTAGAGCCAAACAATAAGAATGATATAAGTGTAATATATATTTTCAAATTGTTTTTTTTAAATATGTTGATCAGCTATGATTTTTTCAAGGCTTTGAATTTGTTTTTTTAACTCTTCATAGTTGGGTTTTTCAGACATAATCAATCCCTTTATATATAAATTATTTTT
>CBDUWQ010000165.1:0-8791 GCA_965370965.1 uncultured Bacteroidales bacterium | reverse complement strand
ATTCCATTTTTCTAAGTTATTATTTTTTAATAATTATGTCTTAGAAATTTGTCTCCCCAAAGCTACCAATTCCAATTACAAACGAAATGTCATCTTTTTTATTTATATCATCAATTACAGTTTTTAAATTATCATAGTAATAATGATTATCAGTAACAAAAGCAAATGAAAAAGTATCGGCAGTTAGTTTTATATTATTGATTAATTGTAAGTTTTTAGCTGTTGTGTTTTTACATTCCTTTTTAACATTCGCTTGATAAGGGCTAAATTCGAACATATTATCACAAGCTGAAAATAGTATGATAACCACTAATAATTTTATACATTCCTTTTTATTAAAATATTTTTTCATTAGCTCAATTATTCAAAATATTTAACCCAACTTTTACTATCTATACTCCATATTTTTTGTGCAATGGTGCATTTATAATATCACGTAGTTTAATCAATAACTCATCGGCGTTAGCTTTGGTTAAGCCCTTTGTTTCAATTGGTGAATGTATAATTACCTCGGCAATTCCCGGGCTCGCTTTCCCTGTCTTAAAACCTCGGCGCTGAAGCCTTTTCCAGTTAGTTGTTTGTGTTACAGGTATTATTGGTATTTGCTGTTGAATAGCTAATGCTGTTACACCTGCTTTAAACTCACCTAATTTTGGAGCATCTAAAGGAATTGTTCCTTCAGGCAAAATAACTAATGGATATCCATCCTCTAACACCTCCATCATTCTTTTAAAACCTTTCATTGCACCAATTCTGCTGTGCCTGTCAACTAAAATATTCATGCCCGATGTATAGAAAATATGAAACAGTGGCCATTTTTCAATCTCTTTTTTGCCCGTAAAAACAAAATGCTGCGGAAATATAGAGTATAAAGTAGCCGGATCAATATATGAACTATGGTTAGAACATATAATAAAAGGTTTATCCATAATAATATTCTCACGCCCTTTAACCTTTATAAATATACCACAACCCCATAGCCAAAGCCTTGCAAAGCCTTTTATAAACCTAAATGCTGTTGGAAATCGCTGCTCTTTTGCCAATAAAAAACTAAAAACAGGAAAATACAGTACCATTATTAATATAAAATATAGAAGAACATAAATTTTGAATAAAATCCTAAAAGGAAGTGCAAGTATATCTATTATACTAATTATTTTGTTGCTCATAAACACTGATTTTTACAAAACTAAAATTTTACAAGTTTAATAAATTATAGTTTTAATTGTTATTATTTAATTGTGTAATTTTATGTGTAGCTTTTAACCTGATTGATTTAAAAATTTCCGAATGTATTTATTTTAATGTGCTGTTTTTCCGAATCAAGTTCTGAACAGGCTGTTGCAAAACCCTTGAAATATAAATGTATATTTACGTATTGCGACACCTAACAGTTACATCAAACTAAGGGCTTGCTCAAAAATAACTTCCTGTTTTTATAAACCCCTTTTGCACACATGCTTCGTTAAAAATACTCATCATAGCCATGCTATGATTGCGTTTTTTGCCTTGCCTGTGCACAAAATATTGTCTCTAAATTCCCGGACTTATTTTTGAGTAAGCCCTAAGCGCATGAATTATACAGGTTAAAAACTATACTTTAATTTAAACATAAACATATTGTAATCGGCAAAATTAGCAAATACACTTTCGCCTTTACCTTCAAATATTGCTGCTGATAGTGTTATTTCAGCATTATCGGTTGCCATAAATGAGATGTTTGGTACATAGACTAATGCATAATTATTATTTACCTCTTCCCAATCAGACACAATAAAACCACCTGCGAGTGGTGATACTTTTAATTTATCGTCGAAGAATTTTTTATCTAATTGTATAAAAAAATAGTCGTTTAAGTTATCAGTACCCCTTTCGTTCATAAAACCGTGTAGATATTGGAAATTTAGATACATTCCATTTCCGAAG
Organism: uncultured Bacteroidales bacterium; assembly: GCA_965370965.1. Taxonomy (GTDB): domain Bacteria; phylum Bacteroidota; class Bacteroidia; order Bacteroidales; family SZUA-534; genus GH45. The sequence continues at coordinate 6,865 of CBDUWQ010000165.1, read as the reverse complement.
TTATAATCTGCACCTATAACAAATTTTAAATACAGCTCCTTTTTTAATACTGTTGTGGTATCAATCATCATTTCAACCGGTGTTCCTGGGGGGTAGAATGCAACTAAGCCTGACTGATCATTTATCATAACAACCTCATTGTCGGGTAAAAATGCTGCTGCCTCTGCCCAAACTCCAACTCCGCCAATGCTACCTGCCATGTCGGCTCCAAATATATGAGTTCGATTAAATGATAATTCAGAATTGATATTAATACCTCCAACTGCATCAACTGGTACAAAGGTATTGCGTGTTGCAAATGGCATACCGTCTATGCCCCAAACATAACTTGCCGAGAAATCAAATCCTGCTGCAAATCCTTTAAATTTTAGCCCTGCTGTTGAACTCTCTCCAATATTATACCGTGGCATGGTAATAGTGTCGTTAAAGCCTTTTAATATCATTGGGGGTGGTAGCTCCATGCTTGGCGTAAGGGCATGGGCAAAAATACCAACCGGCATATTAGCCGGTTGAAAAAATGGAATAAATGCACCTTGTACTGAAAACTCAGAATTAAAATAGTAATCGAAGCTTATGGCATCGGAACCACGGTGGCGACCAAAATCAAGTACATCTTCTAAGTCGTAAGGATTAAGATTATCGGTTGGGTTTAGCTTATCGGCTGTTCCCCATGTAATTCGTTGACGACCAATTTTCACATCAAGATTTTTAGATAAAAATCCAAAAAGATGAACATAAGCCTCTCGTATTTCCATATTATACGGGTCAATAATTCCTTTATTATAAAGGTCGGCTGATGAACTTACTTGTGGTAAACCAATGTTGCGCAGCCATACTTCGCTATAAAACTTTGAGTTTCCTGTTATCCTCTTATCAAGTTTTAATGTTAAGCGGTTCTCGTTCCAAGCCCAATTGTTTGGCGATTCAAGTAAAAAACGCTGATCAGTCAGTAATTCTCCAGATATTTTTAGTTTGTTGGCATCATCTTGTGCTTTTATAATGTTAGTGCTTATTAATAATACTGCTAACATTGCTGTAATTAAATTTAGTTGTTTCATTTTTAATATAATTAAGGTTGTACAATTGCTTTTAAATTTGTTAGTGTTTTATATGGCCCATCTACAATAAACAGGTTAATAACCCAATTGGGGATGTTAAGTCCGGGGTCGGCCATAAACCTGTATATAACTTTTACTTTGCTGTTTTGTAATTGAATAAGTTCCCATGAGCCTATGGCTTTTTCAATGCGTGTAATGTCTTGTTTTTGTGGTATATAATTGGGTTTACCTGTTAAGGTAATTATAGTGCCATTATTAGTTTTTTTAAACTCTTGGTGTAATGGTATATCTCTGTTTTCTAATGGCCATGGTGTTTGGGCTTCTATGTAAATGTATTGTTCATTATTACTAATTTTCTTTAATATTTTGGATTCTTTGGTATCTGCCATCCATTTTTTATAATTCTCAATGTCATAAAATATATCTAATAGGGTTTTAATCGAAGTTTCAATTGTTGTACTTGCTTTAAATTCAATATATCCTGTTGTTGTATTTTTACGTGTATGTATAATAATACCGCTATTGTTCTTTTTAAGAGCCCATTCACTACCCTGTGCCAAAATACTATTTGTAAATAATATGAGTAGAATTATAAAAGATGCTTTATATAGATGCTTTATATTCATATTTTTTTAATAATGCTTTTTTTGTTTCACTTACTCCAAGTTTGACTATACTTTGTGATTTATAAAACTCGAAAATACCAAATGATTCTCTTGGTATTTCAATTAACACATCAGGTTTATGCTTTTCTAAGGTTAATTCAGATATTGTTTGTATCATAAGTGCTGTTGTTTGATTTAACAAATTATAATAGCCTATTTTATCTGTTTTATTCTTTGGTATTATATTATTTATTGCATTCTGTATTTTTACTATATATTTATTGTGCATATTATCTGCTTCAACAATAATTTCCTGTTTATCAATATCCTTAAACTTTTTACTTGACCCTAGATTAACAGCAATTAATAAGTCGCTATTATTTCGTTTTACCCGGTTAATAGGTATTGGATTAAGAACACCACCATCTACTAGTTTTTGTCCATTATAATTAAACGGTTTAAAAACTGTAGGTATTGATATTGAAGCTCTAATGGCATCATATAAACTGCCTTTGCTAAAAACCACCTCTTTGCCATTTATAATATTTGTAGCAACAGCAGAAAAAGGTATAGGCAAATCTTCAATGTTTCTATCGGGAATCATTTTTTTCATTTCGTCAACTATTTTATTACCCTTTACAACGCCATTTAAACTTAAGGTAAAATCAATTAACTTAAAAACATCAAGTTTGCTTAGAGTACTCATCCATTTTTCAAACTTTTTAAGTTCGCCTGTTGCATACATACCTCCTACCAAAGCACCCATTGAAGTACCCGATATTGAAGTAATATTATAACCTTGCTTTATTAATTCGTTTATTACGCCAATATGAGCTATGCCTCGTGCCCCTCCGCTGCCCAAAACCAATGCTATATTCTTTTTCATACTTATTCCATCTGAAATTATTTTTATTGTTTTAATTTTCTAACTGTAAATTCATCGTCAGAAAGACCTTGGTCATATTTTACATTTGACATTAGCATTTTTGTGGCATGTCTCTTTTTTAGGTCTTTAATATACATTTCTTGTGCATTCCAATAGTTTCCAATTTTCTCAAAATTGTATGTGCCCTCTTTCACTTTTTTATTACCCTTATCATAATAATCCATTGTTATAGGGTAGTAATTTGTTTTGTGAATTTTTACAATTAACTTAGAATAAGCCGATTTTACAGATTTTGGTGTTAGCTCCAATTCATAAGCATTGCCCTCTGATTTAATAAATTTTGGAGTATATTTTTCAGCGTATGGTTTTGCTTCCATATCATCGTATGAAAAATCGGTACCTGCAAAGTTTTGTTTTTTTACCGATGATGAGATTCTGCGCTCCTTACCAAAAGCCGGCATATACAAATACATTACATCGTTGGGTAATGATAAAACTGCAATACCTGCTTGCGACGATGGGGCTGTAAACCGAAAAATTCGTTTATCGTTTCCCTTTTGAATGATATTAGCCTCACGTGTTTTCTCTTTCCCTGCTTTATCAATTAAAACAATTTTTGTTTTTCCTGTCATATCTTTTGGAGAATACATTACATCATCCATTTTCTTTAAAATGGCATTTGCATCTTGTGCGTTTGCACCAATTCCAATTAATAGAAATAATGCACTTACTAATACTGATAATTTTAAATTTTTCATCTGTTTAAAATTTATGTTGTTGAATTTATTTGTTTTGTAATGCTAATCTTTCTAGTCTTCTGTAATGCAGAATTAATAGCACAGGCAATAAGGTTAACGAACCAAAACCTGAACCTATCATGCTAATTGCAACTAATATCCCAAAGTTTTGCAGTGGAACCATTTGTGAGAAAATTAAAACCAAAAAGCCTGTTGCAACGGATAAAACATTTATTACAATTGCTTTTCCGCTCACCATTATTGTTTCTTCAATTGCTTGTTGTAGGTTATTTGTTTCTTTATAAGCATGATTAAAATGCGTAATTATATGAATTGAATAATCAATACCGATACCCAATGCAATACTTCCAACAAGTACAGTTGCTATATCTAAAGGAATATTTGTTAAGCCCATAAACCCGAAAAGAAATAGTATGGTAGCAATAATAGGTGCTGTTGCAAACAGACCTTTAATAGGCGAACGCAATATCATTGTAACAATTACTAATACTAAAAGTATTGAAATTAATAACGAACTAATTTGACTATTTATTAAGCTTTCGTCCATTGCTGAGTAAACAGAAGGCATTCCTGTTAATTCAATTTTAATATCATCAGTTGAGTTTTGTTTAATAAAATCGTTCATATAGCTTTTAAAAGCAGCCATTTCTTGAATATCATCAGAAATAAATCTTGACTGAATTACTGCTTGATCTAAATCGTAGGTTACCAATTGCGACATAATATCCTGTCCGTCTAACAGAAACCAAAGGTTTTCAACCTTGGCTCTTTCATCAGGAATTCGTTTACCTTCACCCATTACATCGTTCATCTCTTCAACAAGGTCGGCAATAGATTGTGTTCGCTCTATATCGGGCGAAGCTTTCATGTAATTTTCTGTTTTTATCATCATTTTTAAAAGTTCAGGACTTTGAATATCACCACGAACAACAACAAAAACAGGTTGAGAACCGCCGAATTTATTTTGCATTATATTTTCAGATACTCTTGTTGGGTTGTCTTTTTTAAAGTAAGACATCATATTAACACTACGGTTGATATTGAATATACCTGTAAAACTTAGTGCCATTATTTCTATCCAAGTTACTAAAATATACTTAGGGTGCATGGATAGTAAATTTTTTAGCGGGCTAAGGATATAATCACTCAAAAAAGTATGTTTACTCTTGCTATTTTGAGCTAATCTATTTTTGCTTTTATACATTGAGAATGCAGATATAACAGCCGGCACAAAGAATACTGCAAGTATAAATGCAAAAAATACACCTATTGCTGTAAAAATCCCAAAATCTCGAATCATTGTGAGGTAAGCACCAAATACGAAAGACACAAAACCGATAACAGTTGTTAAAGCAGCAAGAGTAACTGGAACTGTAATGTATGCCAATGCCTTAATCAGTACTTTTTTACGGTCTTCGCCTGACGTTTCGTTAATTTTATTTAAAACGTGAATTGTATATGCACTACCAATTGCAAGAAGTATAATAGGTATTATATTCGAAATCATAGATAGCTCATAACCCATAAAAGTCATTAAGCCTAACGACCATACAACAGAAATACCTGCTGATAATAATGGTAATATTACACCGCGTGTAGTTCGAAAACTGAAAAACAGAACCAATAGAATGAGTAAAAAAGTAAGTGGTAATAATTTTACTATATCAACTACAATTAAATCTGATACATCGTTCATCATAAACGGCATACCACCAAAATATAGTTTTACAGGTAAATCTAATGTCAATAGCTTCTCTTTTATTTGCCTTGCTACCTCTTGATTATCGGCATCTTCAAGAATTGTAAACATTATCATGGTAGTTGTAACATCTTCAGAGATGATGGTTCCTACATACATGTCTTTTGAAAACATATATTTTTCTAAGGAGTCTAATTCTGCCTGTGTATCAGGCAAATCATATTCATCTACCAAATTACCAATCTCAATACCCCAATCACCACCTTTTATATCAAGTATATTGGTAATACTAGTAACCGTTGAAACCCCATCTGATATAGATAAAGTGTCGGTAATTAGTTTTACTTGGCTTAGCACTTCTTTTGTGAAAACATTGTCTGTTTCAAGAGCAATCATTCCCATTGAGTTACCACCAAACTGTTTACCAACTTCTTTATATAGAAGTGCTATGGGGTCATTGTCAGGCAAAGTGCTTATAATGTCCGAATTTATTTTTATATCTTTTAATTGATACCCAAAAAAAGTTGTCAATCCAATAACAACAACTATTATCAACCACCTCAATTTTATTATTCCTTCTACTAATTTGTTCATAATTAGTCCTTTAATTTATTTAACTTAACTATATTCTTAATAGCATTGCACCGCTGGAGTATCCACCTCCAAAAACAGTGATTCCTATTAAATCATCTTTTTTAAACTTATCTCTGTTTTGCGATAATGCAATTGGTGTGCTTGCGCAACCCGTATTTCCAAGTTTATCAATGTTTACAATTATTCTTTCTTGCTCTAATTTTAATTGCTTAGCTACATATTCAATTATGCGAATATTAGCTTGATGCGGAATTACATAACTTAAATCGTCAACAGATAAATTATTTTCAGCAAGAATACTCTCTAAAATACTTACCATATAAATATTTGCATTTTTAAAAACATCTTTACCAAAAGGCATAGTAATTCCACCGTTTAAAGGTTTCAAACAAACAGCATTAAGTGCTTCACCTATATCTCCTAAACCTTCACTCTTAACATCAATTATTTCAATATCTGTATCTGAAATTCTTTTTTTTGAGATAAAAATAGCGGAAGAACCATCACCCCATAAATGTCCAGTTTGTTCATCCTTATCATTACTATATGCTGTATTATGTTCCGAAACAATTACAAGTGCTTTTTCTGATTTATTCATTGCGAAATAACCTTCAACTATTTCAACCGCATTTACAAACGACGAACAAGCAGAGGTAACTGTTAATGCTTTAGCTCCTTTAATTTTGTATTTATTTTGAATAGTGTGAGCCACACTTACAACTGTATCATAAGGGCTATAAGTTGCCCCTACTATTAAATCAACATCAGTTATTGAATATGGAAGCTTATTTAAGGCATTTTCAACAGCAGCTATAGCCATCGTATTTGTATTTTCATTCTGTTCAGCCTTTCTTCTTTCCTTTATTCCTGTTCTTTGTACAATCCACTCTTCAGACAAGCCATTTTTATCTTTAAAATAGCTATTTAGAACCTTGTGGATAGGTAAATAATGTGTAAGTGTATTTATATACATAAATTTTATTTTTACAATTAATATATTTGTTTTTCAATATTTAATTCTTCAATTGTGACAATTAATTCTCCAACAGTTCTCGTATAAAACATATCTCCATTAAAATCAGTATTTAATTTGTTCTCAATATTTATAACCAACTCCGCTACATCTAAATAATCAAAATCAAGTTCGCTAAATGTAGATTTCATATTAATTTTTGATACATCTATATCAGATAATTTACCTATTATTTCTTTTACCCTGAATAATTCATAAACTTTTTGAAAAAGCAGTTAACATATTGATTATC
>CBDUWQ010000164.1:0-8842 GCA_965370965.1 uncultured Bacteroidales bacterium | reverse complement strand
TTCTTTAGCTTTCATTTTTTCTATCATGGTAAGCAGAAACAATAAAGCTCCATCGTTTACGGGTGTAAGTGTTCCTTTATACCTCGATTCCTTTAATCTTTCAACATCCGATTTATATTCACTCCAATCAACCCCAAAAGGTGGATTAGAAATCATATAATCAAATCGCTCTCCTGCGTGCTGGTCGCCATCGTCTTCAACGCTTTCAATGTCGGGAATTAATGAGTTGCCATGCGTAATATTTACATGGGATTCACCTTTTAAAATCATATCGGCTTTACAAAGTGCATAATTCTGAGGTAGTAACTCTTGTCCGTTTAACAAAACAAGGTCTTCTGCATTTTGTAATCCTTTATAAGTAGTTGCTTTATCAATAATGTGTTCTTTAGTAATAGAAAGCATTCCTCCTGTTCCACAAGCAGGGTCGTAAATAGAGATTGCTTTTTTTGCCTTTTCGGGGTCAAAGTCAATTTCCATCAAGTCAACCATAATACGGATTATTTCGCGAGGCGTAAAATGCTCGCCTGTATCTTTTGCATCATCTTGTGAGAATAGCTGTAAAAGGTTTTCATAAACATAACCCATTTCAATATTTGATAATCTCTCAGGACTAAAATCTTCCTCGGCAACCAATTGAATTATACTCGACAAACGTTTTGCTTTCACCATTTGCGTAACCCAATTACGATAATCGAATTTGTCAATTATGTCATCAATATTTGAGCTGTAACTGTTTATATAATCTCTAAAATTAGCCTCAACTTGCGAAGCACTTTCTGCAATTATTCCTTTTAATGTCCAGTTTGATTTATTATAGAATGGTTCGTTCTGTTCTTGTATTTTAATTCTTTTTTGAAGTGTTTCGTTATCAAGTTTAGGATTTTTTGTAATAATTTCAGTTTTGAACTGCTCACGTTTAACCTCTAAAACAGATTCGATTCTACGAATCATAATCATAGGTAAAATAACTGAAGGATAATCCTTAGCTTTAAATTTACCTCTTAATTTAATTGCACCTTTCCAAACTTCTTGTGTTAGATTCTCTAACCGCTCTTTATTTATCATATATTTTCTATCACCTGTTATTTATAATAATCAAAACTCAAAAATACAACAAACCTTCGCAATAGCATCAAGCGTAAGCTAAAAAACAACTCTTGCCGATTTTTCTTCGGCATGTGTTGTTTGTGTGGTGGCTTTCCTCATTGTCCCGAAGGGCAAAAGTGGGTCGGCAAAAACTAATTTTTTCTTGTAGTAAGTTTCAATCAATGCTCTTTTTCTTATCCGCTTTTTATTTAAATTTTCAAATCAATCTATCAATGTACTGCTGTCTTTTTAGCCTTGCATACAACGGTAAGTATATGGTTTTGTGGCGGTTTTAAAACACAAATCTTTCAACTTACACCGAAGTTTATTTATTGTTAAATCGCTCATACTTAGCACTCCACCCGCCATAAACTATATACATTGTTGTGTGCTGGCGTTTATTTCTGATCTCTTTTTTTAATCGCTTCTTTCTGTTTATCTGGAACAACTTCAGTATAAAATTTATCTATTTCATTTGGTTGAGTTATCAAAACATCTGCTATTATATTTACAAATGCGAATAATTTTCGTGCTGTCTCAATGTCATCTTTCAAATTAATAACACCTGGGTGAACAGCATTATTTCCAACAACTCTCACAGAGTCTAAAGCTTGTTGCATTTTAGTAGGCAATCCTTTTTCTACTAGATTACCGATGTCTGTATTGATATTATCACCTTTTTCACCTAAAAACACACATAGTTTCTGGATTGCAAGTCTTAGTAAAGCGACTGCCCCTCTTGGAGATAACTCAATAATATTCCTTGCTTCGGTGTAATCTTCTTTTATGTCGTCTGGTATATCTGGATTTGGTAAAGGTGCAGTACCTGAATATGGAAATATCATTTTTCCTCGCTGCCAAAACGAGTAGTCTTGACAATGATCACATTGTGCTATATGGTTACCTTCAAGTATTCTAGAATAAACAGGTCCACGTTGAGTTCTTATTACCTAGAGCAGTTTCATGCCAATGCTGTTTAGCATATGCTCCACAAATGGGACAATTGAATGCTGTTCCATTAAATTTCGGATAAACGATATCTGTCATTTATTTATTTTTTAGTTGATATTACAATCTTATTGTTTTTCTGCGCTTGCACACAACTAAAATATATAGGCACTTTAAACATCTAATCAAGTTTACTCTTTGCCTCCATAAGCCAAATCGCCGGCATCGCCTAAGCCCGGTACAATATATGATTTTACAGTTAGTTCATCATCTATGGCTCCTGTCCAAATAGTTACATTTTTACCAACCAAATTATTTTGCAGATGCTCTACCCCCTCTTTACTGGCAATTATAGTTACTATATGAGTATGTTTGGGGGTGCCTTTTTTAAGCAATGCCTTATAAGCTAAAACCATTGAAGCACCGGTTGCCATCATTGGGTCAACCAAAATAACATCTTTATCATTAATTGGAGGACAAGATATATGTTCAAATTTTATTTGAAAAGTACCATCTTTACGGTATTTCCTATATGCAGATATAAAAGCATTTTCCGATTTGTCAAAATAATTTAATACACCTTGATGCAATGGCAGGCCTGCACGCAATATACTGGCAACTACAGGCTGGTTTTTTAATATTGGTACTTTAGCAATACCTAACGGGGTAGATACCTCAGTTTTTATATACTCCATTTTTTTGCTTATTTCATAAGCAAAAATTTCACCAACACGCTCTAAATTTCTTCTAAAGCGCATGCTATCAATCTGAATTGCCTGATCTCTTATTTCAGAAATAAATTGGGTAAACAGAGAATTGTTGTTGCCAAGAATAGTTACCATTTTAGTGCCTTTTAAGTTTAATGTAAATTTGCAAAAAAATATCTAACCATCAAAATTTGCATATACACCTTAAACCCGCAAGTGAGGGTTTTACTCACTAATAAACAGATAATTATGTTTACTATTCTATGCTATTTATCAACCAGCTAAGCCCTCACTAACAAACTGTTAGCTATAGTTTTTCGGAATTAAGAATACAAAAAAAAAGCCTTCCAATAAAGTGGAAGGCTTTTTTTTATATAAAATAGTTTTTTACATCATTCCGGGCATACCGCCACCACCCATTGGAGGCATTGGAGCTGGTTCATCTTCTTTTTCATCAACTAATACACATTCGGTAGTTAAAAACATTCCTGCAATTGATGCAGCATTTTCTAAAGCAATGCGAACAACTTTGGTAGGGTCAATAACACCGGTTTTATAAAGGTTTTGATATTCGTCAACACGTGCGTTATAACCAAAATCATCTGTTCCCTCTTTAATCTTTTGAACAACAACGGCTCCCTCTTTACCTGAGTTTTCAACAATTATACGTAAAGGCTCTTCAATAGCACGTTTTACTATTGCAATACCATAAGTCTGATCTACGTTATCGCCTTCAACCTTGTCTAATGATTTAATTGCACGTATATAAGCAACTCCGCCTCCTGGTACAATACCCTCTTCAACAGCAGCACGGGTAGCACTTAAAGCATCATCAACACGGTCTTTTTTCTCTTTCATTTCAACCTCTGATGCAGCACCAACGTATATTACTGCAACACCACCTGATAGTTTAGCTAAACGTTCCTGAAGTTTTTCACGATCATAATCGGATGTTGTTAATTCAATTTGAGCTTTAATTTGGCTAACCCTTGAATCAATTGTTTCTTTATCGCCTTTCCCACTTACAAGTGTTGTATTCTCTTTATCGATGGTAATTTTTTCACATATACCTAACATTTCAAGTGTAGTATTTTCAAGCTTCATGCCTTTCTCTTCGGTAATTACCACGCCACCTGTTAATACAGCTATATCTTCAAGCATCTCTTTTCTTCTGTCGCCAAAGCCTGGGGCTTTTACAGCTGCCACTTTTAACGATCCTCTTATACGGTTTACCACAAGAGTGGCAAGTGCTTCGCCATCAATATCTTCGGCAATAATCAAAAGCGGTTTGCCCGATTGTGCTGCTGGCTCTAATACTGGCAGTAAATCTTTCATTGTTGAAATCTTTTTGTCGTAAAGCAGTATATATGGGTTCTCTAATTCTGTTTCCATTTTTTCAGTATCGGTAACAAAATACGGAGAAATATATCCACGGTCAAACTGCATACCTTCAACGGTTTTTAACTCATCATCGGTGCCTTTTGCCTCTTCAACGGTAATTACCCCTTCTCGCCCTGCAGTTTCCATTGCATCGGTAATTAATTTACCAATTGAGACATCATTATTTGCCGATATAGTTGCAACCTGCATTATTCTTTCGTTGTTTTCGCCAATTACATTCGATTGCGATTTAATGTCCTTAACAACTATTTTAACTGCTTTGTCAATGCCTCTTTTAATATCCATTGGGTTGGCACCGGCAGTTACATATTTTAAACCAACATTAATAATTGATTGTGCCAAAACTGTTGCTGTTGTTGTTCCATCACCGGCATCGTCGGCTGTTTTTGATGCAACCTCTTTTGCCATTTGAGCTCCTAAGTTTGCATATGGGTCAGATAGTTCAACTTCTTTGGCAACAGTAACACCATCTTTGGTAATTAGTGGTGAACCAAATTTTCTATCTATAATAACATTTCTCCCTTTTGGACCTAAAGTTACCTTTACGGCATTTGCCAACTCATCAACACCTTTTTTAATGAGGTCGCGAGCTTCTAAGTCAAATTTAATTTCTTTTGCCATCTTTTTATTTATTTTTTTACGTTTTGTTGTTTAAAAAATATAAAGTATATCACTTTGCGAAATAAGAAGATAGGTTTCATCTTCAATTACCAAATCGGTACTTGAGTATTTGCCATACATAACTTTATCACCTATTTTTACTTCAACATTTTGATCTTTAAGTGCGCCTCCTACTAAAATTACTTCTCCGTACAGAGGAGCATCTTGAGCAGAATCGGGAATATAAATACCCCCGGTTGTTTTTTCTTCAGCTTGTGAAGGTTTTATCAAAACCTTTCCTGCGATAACTTTACCATTTAATTTTGCCATTTTTCGTCGTATTATAAGTTTTTATTTTTTCAATATCCTGTTTTAGTCATAATTTGTGCCAAATATTTATTGTTGCCTTTTTTATATTTAAAAAGCATCCTTTTTTTATATAAAAATAGAAAAAAGTGCATAATATACTAACAAACAGTATTATGCGACGTTATTGACAGATAGAAAAAAGGCATAAAAAATGTCAGCCCGTATGACAAGCTGACATTTTTTGAATATATCTTTTTTTATTCCGGTGCTTCTTCTTCTGGTGCTGTTAAAGGAAAGTTTCCGGGAACAGCAGATGGATCGGCAGCATTATCAATTTGCTCCTGCATCATTGATTGATTGGTTTCACCCGCTTCTCTTGGTATAAAACCCGCAGCTAAAACACATAAAAATAAAAGTGTGCTTGCAAGTGTCCAAGTTGCTTTTTCTAAAAAATCGGTGGTTTTTCTTACACCCATTACCTGATTTGATGATGAAAAATTTGCTGCTAATCCTCCTCCTTTTGAATTTTGTACCAACACAATTAATACTAAAAGAAGGCAGACAATAAAAATTAATACTGAAATTACTATAAACATCGTTTATGCTTTATTGATTATTAATAAATTGTTTTATTTTTTTAATTTGACTTGCAAAGTAAATGTTTTTTTTCGGATATTTCAAACTTAATTTCTCGTAAGCCAAAATTGCTTTATCATACTTCTCTTGATTAATATAAATCTTTGCTAATGTATCAGTTATCATTTCAGGCTCAACTTCAATCTCTTTTGCAGCCAACTCTTCTGTTTTAGCATTTTTTTTCTTATCGTATATAATTTTAGGCTGTTCAGTTATAAAACTGTCAATAAGTTTTTTTCTATGTCCTTCACTACTCTCACTAAGAACTTTGTTTTTTACATTAGTTTGTTTCTTTTTACTAAAGGTATTTTTAAAATCTTCCAAATCTATTTTATCGTCAACCTTAAAAAATACTGATGCTTGTGCAGAACCCGACATTATAAGTTGCGATAATTCATCATTTAATTCTGTATTTGTACTTTTAAAATCGCCTTCGGTTTTAAATTGAGTAACTTGTGTAAGAGCCGAAAAATCTATTGTTTCAATATTATCGAGCAATGATTCTGTTTTTGCCTGTTTGTTGTCATCATCAACAGGCAATAATACCCTGCTATCAAGTAAATAAAACAGTTTTCTGCGGTCGGTAATCCAAATAGCAGTGCGTTTTAATTCCCTGTTGTAACTTATACTGCCTTGGTTGCTCAAATTTTTTATATACAAAAGCCTGGCCGACTGAAAATATGGGTACTCTACCATTATTTTCTCAATCTCGGTAAGCGAGCGGTCATCAAGCAGCTCGGGATAATGTAAATAATTATAGAATTGTGTTTTATTCATTTATACTGTTAATCTTTGAAAAGGATACCGATATAGCAAAAAGTGCATTTATTAACACTCTATTGTTTACCAATTTACCACCGATTTATTAAAAATATCGTCAACCAATTGGATTACAATTTCTTCAACCAAAGCATTTTCAACATCTTCAAGATTTTTATCGCTTGAGTATTCTGAAAAGCGCGAAAATGTAGTTTCAAACCCTGAATCAGGCTCAATATTGTTCACAAATTTAACTTTTACGGTTATTGTAAGCCTGTTTTGTGCTGCCTCATCATTACCTGCCTGTATATTCATTGGGCGGGTATTATATTTAATAATTTTACCTTCAAAACTCAGGTCGCCATTATACTGCACTAGTTGCAGGCTTGTTTGCGACATAAATTTATTTCTTAAAGCCTCGGTAAGTGTTATACTAAGCATGGGGTTAATAAGCGGAGCCATATTTGGAAAATCTGAAATTGCGACTGTTTCTGTCCCCGGTGAAATACTAGCTCCTGTAAAGGAATAGCTCATTTTACAGCCATAAAAAGCCAATGTTAAAATTGTTATAATATATAATATGTTATGCTTCATGTAATTAAAACTGTATTAAGTGTTTATTTTTTTGATAAAACGATGCGTGTATTATGTACTCCTATTTTGTCAATGAAACTACTTGCAGCAAGCTGACAAGGTATCTCAATAGAATAATTTATTCTTTATACGCACTAAGGTGCGAGGAACCTGCCCGACGTTGAACTTGGCAGGCGGGTATAACCCTTGAGATCTCACGACTATACTTCGACTATGCGTTCGACTAAGCTCACGCCGAAGTCTCAGTAACCACACTCGGTATTCCTGCCTTCACTGCCGTTTCGGCAGGCAGGAGTTTGGCTAGATGATTTTGATTAAAAAATCATAGTCTCACTAATTTACAAATCAATGTTATATTCTTTAATTTTTCTGTACAATGTTCGTTCCGAAATACCAAGATTTTCGGCTGCATTTTTTCTTTTCCCCTTATGCTTTCCTAAAGCTTTAATAATCAGTTCTTTTTCTTTATCCACTAACGATAACGATTCTTCAATAAACTCTTCGGTATCTTGAATTTGATCTATTTTTTCGGTATTGCGTGGTATAATAAGTGAATCATCATTTTTAGAAAGCTCCGACAATGATATGTCATGTTTTTCATACAAATTATTAATTATTTGCGCATGATCTTCATTTAGGTGTGTTGCGTCTGCCCCTTTTCTCATTAAATCATGAACCAATTTTTTTAAATCGGTAACATCATTTTTCATATCAAAAAGTACTTTGTAAAGTATTTCGCGTTCCGAGTTAAAAGTTTGCTCGTCAATTTTTTTGTAAAGTGCAGGCAGTTTTGATCCTTCAAAAATTGGCAAATATTTTTTAAATGTCTCTGAATCAATACTTCTATTCTCTTCAAGAATTGAGATTTGTTCGGTTATATTTTTAAGTTGACGAATATTTCCCGGCCAACGGTAATTAACAAGTAGTTCAACAGCCTCAGCAGTAAGTGAAAGTGCAGGCATGCGGAATTTTTCTGCTGCGTCTTTTGCAAATTTCCTAAATAAAAGATGGATATCCTCTTTCCTTTCGCGCAAAGCAGGCATTCTTACAGGAACAGTATTTAGGCGGTAAAACAAATCTTCACGAAATTTTCCCTCGTCAATGGCTTTTTCAACATTTACATTGGTAGCTGCTACAACACGCACATCTGTTTTAATAACTTTTGATGAGCCAACTCTCATAAATTCACCTGTTTCTAAAATTCTTAACAGTCTAACTTGGGTTGAAAGAGGTAGCTCTGCTACTTCATCTAAAAATATAGTTCCATTATTAACTACTTCAAAATAGCCTTTTCGCGAATCGTGAGCTCCGGTAAATGCTCCTTTTTCATGTCCAAAAAGTTCCGAATCGATAGTACCTTCAGGTATAGCACCACAGTTAACTGCAATATATTGTCCGTGCTTTCGGGCACTAAACTGATGAATAATTTTTGGAAAATTTTCTTTACCTGTACCACTCTCACCTGTTATTAGAACAGTTAAATCGGTAGGGGCAACCTGCATAGCAATATCAATAGCACGGTTTAACCCATATGAATTGCCAATTATACCAAACCTTTGTTTAACTTGTTGAATTTCCATAGTTTAATGTGATTTTTTGTCAGTGTAAAGCTATTTTTCTTCTTATAAATCAAATAGTTAGATTTTTGTAATAAAAATCATGACAAATTTACATATTATTTATAAACAAAAAAATACCACCAAGTAATGGTGGTATTTTTTTATTTATCAAATGTTAATATTCTTATATTAATGAATTTCTAAAATCAATAATTGTTTCTTTAAGTTGTTCAATTGTTTTTA
>CBDUWQ010000163.1:0-8855 GCA_965370965.1 uncultured Bacteroidales bacterium | reverse complement strand
TACTGCAAATACTACAATACAAACCAAACGTATATTTAGTGAACCATAGCTACTTCGTGTCTTAGTACCTTCGTGTCTTAGTGTCTTCGTGGTAATTCTTCTAAAATTATAAACATTAATGCATCAATACTAATAATTAATATAATCAATTAAACCCCATACCCACATAACAACGGATTTTGCATATTTGATACTGCAAATACTACAATACAAACCAAACGTATATTTAGTGAACCATAGCTACTTAGTGTCTTAGTACCTTCGTGTCTTTGTGTCTTCGTGGTAATTCTTCTAAAATTATAAAACTTAAAACACCAAGTACTTCAATAATCATAAACCGTACATCTTCAGTTAAAAATATTTGAGATTGAAGCTGTACGATATATGATTTAAGAATTTAACCCCAACTCAAACACTACTCATCAATACCCTCTAACATTAAAAAGAAACTATAATCTAAAGCCAATATTTTATAGCGCTTAAACCTGCCTGATGCGCCACCATGCCCGGCTTCCATATTGGTGTGCATTAATAGCAGGTCGTTGCCTGTTTTTGTATTGCGCAGTTTGGCTACCCATTTTGCAGGTTCCCAATATTGCACTTGCGAATCGAACAGCCCGGTAGTAACCAGCATATGCGGGTAATCGTGAGCCTTAACTTGGTCGTAAGGCGAGTATGTAAGCATATAATCATAATATTTTTTCTCTTTTGGGTTTCCCCATTCGTCAAACTCGTTGGTAGTAAGCGGAATAGATTCGTCGAGCATGGTTGAAACAACATCAACAAATGGTACTGCTGCAACAATGCCGTTAAACTTTTCGGGAGCCATGTTTACAATTGCACCCATCAATAAGCCACCGGCACTTCCTCCCAATGCATACAAATGCTCAGGCGAGGTATATTTTTCATTAATTAGAAAATCGGCACAATCAATAAAATCTGTAAAGGTGTTTTTCTTGTTCAGCATTTTACCATCCTCGTACCATGTGCGACCTTTTAACTGGCTACCGCGCACATGGGCAATAGCCCACACAAACCCGCGGTCGAGCAAGCTTAAACGTACCGAGCTAAAATATGGCTCCGATATATTTCCATATGAACCGTATCCGTATAAAACTATTGGAGCTTTACCGGTTTGCTTAAAACCTTTTTTATAAACTAAGCTTACAGGTATATCTTCCCCGTCTCTTGCCTTTGCATACAGCCTTTTGGTAACATAATCATCAGGGTTATGCCCACCAACAACTTCCTGAATTTTTTTTACATCCTGCTCCTTGGTATCCATGTTATAATCAATAACCGAGGAGGGTGTTGTCATCGACGAATAATCAAACCGCAGTAAATTGGTGTTAAAATCAACATTGTTGCCAACCGAAGCTATATAAGCCTCCTCATCAAATTCAAGGTAATGCTCCTCTTTGGTATTTTGATTTATGATTCTTATTTGCGGTAATGCATTGCTCCTCTCCTGTACCACAAGGTAATTTTTAAAAACCTCAATTGATTGCAGCAAAACATCGGCTCTATGTGCAATTACTTCTGTCCAATTATCTTTTCCTGTATTATCAACCTGGGTTTCCATTAGCCTAAAATTTATGGCATCCCAATTGGTAACAATATAAAACTTATCCTCAAAATGATTGATATAATACTTATGGTCAGGCTCGCGAGTTGTAAATTCAAAAAATTTACCATTTGGTTTGTTGGCATCTAAAAACTTATAGTCGCTAACCATTGTGCTTTGGTTATAAATTATTATATAATCGTTTGATTTTGATTTGTAAACACCATTATAAAATGATGGGTCTTTTTCATGATAAACCATTTCATCTTTACAATTTGCATTACCCAATGTGTGTCGCCATATCTTATTAGGCAGCAACGAAACTTTATCTTTTGTTGTAAAAAAGTAGGTTTTATTATCGTTTGCCCAAGCCCCACTACCTGTTGAATTCTCAATTTTGTCAGATAAATACTCACCTGTTTCTAAATTCAAAAACTTAATAGTATAAATTCTACGGCTCACCGTATCTTCGCCAAAAGCAAGTATTTTATTGTTACTGCTTATCGACAAACCTGAAACGGCATAATATTCAAATCCTTCTGCCAACGAGTTTACATTAAGTATTACCTCCTCGGTTGCAGTAAGCTCTCCCTTTTTTCGGCAATAAATAGGATACTCTTGCCCCTTGGCATAGCGGGAGTAGTACCAGTAACCGTTTTTAAAATACGGAACTGTTTCGTCATCTTTCTTAATCCTGCCCACCATTTCATCATATAACTTTTCTTGAAGCTGCTCAGTACTTGCCATTACCGTTTTTGTATATTGGTTTTCGGCATTCAAATAATCAAGCACTTTTTGCGTCTGTTCATCAGCATTCTCTTGGTTTTTTTGCTCATCAGTAAGGCGCATCCAAAAATATGGGTCAACCCTTTGATGGTTATGAACGGTTAAAACACTATCTTTTTTCTCGGCCTTTGGCGGCTCAACAAAATTTATTGAAGAAATTTTATTATCCATATTTGTACATGAAAACAGGGACAAAGCATATGCCCCAATCAATAAAAATTTATAATTAATACTCATAACAAAAGGTTTAGGTTTATTTTTTAGTAGATAAAGTTATCTCAAAGCTACATTAAATTCATTCGTATTTTTCCATTTTATCGATGATGGTAACATCAGTATTAGCAGCCGATTGTATTTTAATGTATGTCATCATAGTCTCGGTGCCCGATACATAGCATTGCTCGTGTACTTTTTTTACAATTTCCATCAGCTCGTCATAATAACCCTCAAGTACAGTTTCAAACGGGCAAACTTTGTATTTAACCCCCGATTGTTCAATTATGCTAATAGCTTTGTCAACCAATGCATAACTATCTGCGGTTTTTGACCGCGGCAAAACTTGTAAAGCTAAATTAATTTTATTCTTCATCATCGTCAATAGGATCAAAATCAATACTGTTAAATTCTTTATCAGGAAGTTTATTTTTCTCAACAAAGTCTTTTATCTCTTTTAATGAAAGTGCCTTTACATTTGTTACCAAAAAATTGGGTTTAACAAAGTTGCCATATTGGTTACACTCCTCAAGTGCCAATCTAAAAACATTTTGAAATGGCACCTCAAAAGGTATAAGTACCATTAGTGTTGCATAATTCTCACAGCATTCTATTTTTTCAAGCTCACAACCATCTTTCTTTAGCGCAAATTCAAATTCCGACGATATTATCTTTTTATGGAATTCGGTAAATTTATCAATATTATCGCCAATCAATACAACAAAATACCTGAGCATATTCCCTTTTCCGCCCAATCCGGTTGATATAAATACCTGATTCTCATCCAACAGCGAACTCTCCAATAGCATTTTACTTTCTTGAAATGCCAAAATTGCCCAGTTTTTCAACTCTTTTGGAGCATTATTTTGGTACTCTTCAATTATACGGTATGCCTTTGGATCATCAATTCCGGCAAGTTTTACAAGAATCTCCTTTTTGTCATCAATAGACAACTCATCAGCCTCAAAACCCAAAAAATCATCAATACTAAATAGTTTGTCATCCGACTTACTGTCTTTTATCTTTTTAGAATATTTAAAATACTCCATCTGAAGTTTAATATCAATCTGCTCTTCAAGTATATTCAGCCTTTCAGGGAATTTCCCTGTCATCTCCCTCAATTTATCAAATAAATTATCTTCCATACTTTTAAAATTACAATGCAAAAAAACAAAATATTTGCTTGCCGATGCAACTTTTATCAAAAAACTTGCCATTTAAAAAACATAAAGGAATGTTATTTTTAATGATTCTAAATAAAAAAAAATACTACTTTTGTAAACTGTAAAAATCTTAAGTGAAAAATTGATGCAGCAAAAAAGCTAATTGAACAGAGTTTTTTATGAATCTATCTGATTTGCAAAACGGTGAAAAAGCCGTAATAGTAAAAGTGAAAGGGCATGGATCGTTCCGAAAGCGTATTATTGAAATGGGCTTTATTAAAGGGCAATTGGTTGAAGTAATAAAGCAAGCACCTTTTAGAGGACCTACCGAGTATAACATTATGGGATACCATGTTTCATTGCGCAGGTCGGAGGCAATGCTAATTGAGGCAATAACCCCCGAAATGGCATTGAAAATACCCAAAAGAGAGTTTGAGGGCATTGTTGACACCGAAAAACTTAAGATGTCAGTAAATGAGCATCGCAAAAATATTAATATTGCATTTGTTGGAAACCCCAATTGTGGCAAAACATCACTGTTTAACTTTGTATCGGGTGCAAAAGAGCATGTTGGCAATTACAGCGGGGTAACCATTGAGGCAAAACACAATACCTATAAGCAAAACGGTTACAACTTTGATTTAATTGATTTGCCCGGTACCTATTCGTTAACAGCCTATACGCCCGAAGAGCTTTATGTCCGTAAATTTATTTTTCATAACAACCCCGATATTGTTGTAAATGTTATTGATGCATCAAATTTAGAGCGCAACTTGTATTTAACCACCCAATTGATTGACATGGACATCAAGGTGGTTATAGCATTAAACATGTACGATGATTTAGAAAATTCGGGCTCGAACCTTAAAATTAAAGAACTTGCAGCATTACTGGGCATACCAATAATACCAACAATAGCAACTAAAGGCAAAGGTATAAAAGAGCTGTTTAACAAAGTAATTGATGTTTATGAAAACCGCGATGCAATTGTTAGGCATATACACATTAACTACGGCAAAGAGGTTGAACAATCAATAAAAATAATGCGTGAAGCCATATCGACAGACAAGCGGTTAATGGTTAAAATGTCGCCCCGGTTTTTGGCAGTAAAGCTTTTAGAGCAAGATGGGCATGCCATTAGGTTTGTGTCAAAACATAACGACGATAAACAAATTTTAAAAGCTGCATATAAAGAGGTTGGCAGAATTGAAGGTATTATTGGCGATAGCAGCGAAAGTATTATTACCGATGCAAAATATGGATTTATAAGCGGGGCACTAAACGAAACTTTACATCAGGGCGAATCAAAAAGGTGGATGCACACCAATACCATTGATAAATTATTGACACACAAATTTTTAGGAGCACCTATATTTGTGCTGTTTATGTTCCTAATGTTTTTTTCAACCTTTCAATTGGGAAGTTACCCAATGGATTGGATTGATACAGGGATTGGTATTCTTAATTCATTTGTTAAACAGGCACTGCCGCAGGGTATGTTCAACGATTTAATTACCGATGGTATTATAAGCGGAGCAGGCAGCGTACTGATTTTTTTACCAAATATTGTAATACTTTTTTTGTTTATATCATTTATGGAAGATACTGGCTATATGGCACGGGCAGCCTTTATGATGGACAAGCTGATGCACAAAATCGGACTGCATGGTCGTTCGTTTATACCACTGATTATGGGGTTTGGATGCAATGTTCCGGCCATTATGGCAACACGCACTATACGAAACAAAAACGACAGGCTGCTAACTATGCTAATAATCCCATTTATGTCGTGTAGCGCAAGGTTACCCATTTACATTCTGTTTATAGGTGCATTTTTTCCAAAAAACCCAACCCTGTTTTTAGTCGGTCTGTACTTTACAGGATTAGTAGTAGCCATTTTAACCGCCCATTTATTCAACAAAACATTATTTAAGTCAAAAGAGGCACCTTTTGTTATGGAGCTGCCACCATACCGGATACCATCGGTAAAAAGCACCATAAAACATATGTGGGATAAATCAGCCCAATATGTTAAAAAAGTTGGAGGTGTAATACTAATTGCGGTAGTTATTATTTGGGCTTTGGGGTATTTTCCTCGCGAGGTAAGTTATTCAAAAAACTATGTAAACGAAATAAGCCTTTTGGAGAAAAAATTTGAACAGGCTACTTTATCTGAAAAAGATAATTTAAAACAACAAATTGCCAGCATTGAAACCAATATGAACAGCGAACAATTGGAGAATAGCTGGTTGGGCAGAATTGGACACTTTATTGAGCCCACAATAAAACCGTTGGGGTTTGAATGGCGCATGGGTATTGCATTATTGAGCGGCACCGCTGCCAAAGAGATAGTTATTAGTACAATTGGTGTGTTGTTGCAAGCCGATAATGGCAATGGCACCGATGAGCAAAAACTGGCTGGTAAGCTAAAAACCATGAAGTATGACACAGGCAAAAAGGCTGAGCAATTTGTTTTTACACCATTAATAGCTTTTGGGTTTCTTATTTTTACTCTTATCTACTTTCCTTGTATTGGGGTAATAGGAGCCATTGCAAAAGAGTCGGGGCATTGGAAATGGGCAATATTAACGATAATATACACCACTGGTTTGGCATGGGTTTCATCGTTTTTAATTTACCAGATAGGGTCGCTTTTTTAATAATAAAATAATGGAAGAAATTATATATAACATAATAACCTACTTTATAATAACATTTGCGCTATTTGTAGCGGTTATAAAAATATATAGGTCGGTTTTTTTAGGTAACAAACCAAATTGTGAAAATGGCTGTGGTGGATGTACATCAAAATGTGAATTAAAGAATATAGATGCCCTATAGTTGACTCCAAAAATTTAGTATTATATCGTGGATATAATACTTTTAACCACCTTTACTAATTAGATACTGTCCATAAAGTTGAGAGTTTGAACTATAAAGTTCGAATTCAAGCCCGCCTGAATGATGTAGTCGGGCAGGGCGTGTGATAAATCTAAACCGCAGAATACTAATGTATTTGAGGATTTAGATTTTGAGTAACAACCTGTCTGCCGACTAGGCAGGCGCAGAAGTCGGACTTTATAGACAAACTCTAATTAGCAAAATACTCAAATTCGTACCTTATTATTTGCTTAGGTTTGTCTAAATCAACATCCCAATATACATCTTCTAAAATCATATTCTGATTGTTATATTTGTATGTATTCTTTTTTACTAATTCGTTCTCACCTCGGTAAAACCTAACCTCAATAATTAACCCGTTTGTATTATATGTTTTTACCTCTTTACCCTTAATTACACCAAGTGTATCAATATTAAAAACTGTAAGCATAGTATCAACAAACTCAGGCTTGCCGGATATTGGAAAAGGTGTGTTTTCTCCCGTTATATCAAACTTGCCAATTACTTCGCCATCCATACCATACCTAATTAACTCATTTACAAATCCTTTTTGGTTAAACCGAAATTCTTGAATCAATTGACCTTTTTCATCGGGATTGAGCAATACAAAATCGGATGAATAAATTCTACAGAACCTAATATTATGAGCTTGCGGCAAATTATTATCGCCATTTGCAGACTGCATTTGATCGCATCCTGTAAAAACCAATAATACTAATATGGCATATATACTGTTTCTCATTTTTATCAAAAATAGTTTAATTTATACAGAAAGAAAACCATTTTGCAATTTTAATAGATGCTAACAAAATAATATTCAAACATAGTAACCTCTATGTCAATCAATAAACAACAAAACACATTATTTATTTTACTTTTGTGTTATGTTTTTTTCATATAGCCGTCTTATAGTTGAAAGAATAAAAAAACAATTAAGGAATGACAGCCGACGAATTTAAGTTACAGATTTTTACATTAAAAGATAAACTTTTTAGGTTTTCAAGTCGAATCCTTAACCTGAATAATTCATGCGTTTAGTTTGATGTAGCTGTAAGGCATCGGAAACCGCCGATATATCTTTATATTTCAAGGGTTTCGTAACGAAACAGATGCATTAAAATAAATGCACTTGGAAACTTTTTCAAAAATTAATTTTTTTACTAAAATACCCTTTTGTTGTGATAATTAATATGTTAACTGCTTTTTCAAAAAGTTTATGAATTATTCAGGTTAATGATAAAACTGAGGCGCAAGATGTTACACAAGATATTCTTATTAAATTATGGAATATGCGAAATGAGCTTCACAAATATAATAACATTGAAGCCTTTGCTATGACATCTGTACGGAATTTAAGTTTAGACAAAGCACGGAAAAAGAATTTACGATATGAGAAAGCCCCGGAAATTAAATACGAGATGGATACCATTGAAAATAAGAACCATCTGGAAAATAAAGAACTGGGAAATATTATACGTAAAGCCATACAAAATTTACCCGAACCCCAACGCACTATAATGCATTTGCGTGATATTGAAGAATATAGTTTTGATGAAATTGAGCCAATTGTAAATATGAAAACTGAAACTTTAAGGGTAAACCTTTCGAGAGCTAGAAAAAAAGTTAAAGAAGAAATTAAAAAAATAATGAGCTATGGAACTGTTAGAATATAAAATATTATTAGAAAAATATTTTGAAGGTTCATCATCATTAGGTGAGGAAAAAGAACTTAAAAACTTTTTGCAATCGTATAATGGAAACGACATCGAACTAAATGATGCAAAACAGTTATTTGGGGTGCTGTCGGAAGAAAAAGCACAGGCAACAGTTATTGAATTAAATAAAATTATCGACCAAAAGCCAACTCTAAAAATAAAGAGATTTTATAGTTTAGTTAGTGGAATAGCCGCAAGTTTAATAATAGGGTTATCGTTGCTATTTTTGCTAAAAACCAATAATCAACCGGTGGTTTATGCTTACATAAACGGGCAGCCCATAATCAATAAAGAAATTGCAATTCAGTACTCAAAACAAGCGCTTTTAACTATATCAACCAATTTAAACAAAGGTACCAAAAGTTTAAATTATATGAGTAAAATAAACAAACCCGTAGAGTTATTAACCGCAGGCAATGCCTGTAATAATTAAAATGTTAAATATTAATCTTAAAATTAATGAAAATGAAAAAATTAGCAATATTACTATTAGCAGTTCTTCCCATGCTAGGC
>CBDUWQ010000162.1:0-8941 GCA_965370965.1 uncultured Bacteroidales bacterium | reverse complement strand
CCGATGCCTTACAGCTACATCAAACTAAACGCATGAATTATTCAGGCTAAATAAAATAAAAATATATCCTCTTATAATAAGAGCAAGATCTATTTTTGATTTTAATAACATTAACTTACCTAACTGGGTTTTGTATAATTTACCCGATGGACTTTGGTTTTGTTCATTTTGTAATTTTATCATGATTACTTGGCACAATCAAATTAATTCCCTAACATTTAAGGTATTATATATTATGCTATCTATAATACCATTAATTTTAGAGATTTTTCAATTTTACAAACTAGCTTTTGGCACTTTTGATTTCTATGATTTACTCTTTTATTACATTGCTTTTTTATCAAGTTCACTAATATTCAATAAATTATTAATTAATTTTAAAACTAATAAATTATGAAAAAACTATTCTTTTTAGCTAGTACAATTCTTGGAATAGGAGTTTACTTATGGATGATTTTAGCATGCGCACCAACAAAAATGGGAACAGATTATCAAAGAACCTTAGGTGCTGAAAACAAAAGAGGGCATGCTATTCTTTATTTATCACAAACTGGAGCAGGAGGATCAACTAGTGCAAGTATTGATGTTTTGCAAAATGATATTGAAGTTGATAATTTTCGTATGAAAGCAGTTGATGGTCTTTTTACGCAAACAGATATGTGTACAATAATACCATTAGATATAATTGGATCAAAATATGAAATTGTAATGAATATAAGAACCGAGCGAAATGGTGTAACTTCTAAAGGTATTGAAAGATTTAACGTAACTTCATCAATTAATTTGGTATCTGGAATTTATGTTCAAATAAGAACACATGCGTTCGTATCTGATGAAATAACAATTGAAAAAGAACAATTTACGGGAAATGTTGCTAAGTATATTCTTAATCCTGTTAATGTGTTAGAAAATAAATGGGAAGACCTTGTATCGATGCAAAAATAATAAATGTTCATCTATAATACCATATATATCCACAATCTATTATTATTTTTTAAGCTATACCTAACAGATACTGTATTTAATTCCAAATTTTTGAATCAAAAAATGGTGTCTTTGGAAGTGTTTAGCATATTTCAAAAACTGAATAAATTACAATTTGCACTTTAGTCCCCAGTGCCAAACCTAATTCATCATACATATCAATTATTTACTGTTCTATTTTTAATCTGTTTATTTTTTGAATAAAGCTTTTTAAATTCCTGTAAAACCTACAAAATTTTCAGGTGTAATTATTTCTGTTTTGCTATCAGGATACAGATTAGTAAAAGCTTTGGTTACTTTATGTTTTTTTGTAGTATTCCATTTTATTTCAAAAGCTGATAATTGTTTATTAAAAATTTCAACATAATCAACCTCTCTTTGATTGTAATTTCTCCAAAAATAGCTTTTATTCGATTGCCGAATCCATGTATTCATTTTCATGCGCTCGCCAATTATAAAATTCTCAAATAATTGTCCTTGATCGTTTCTTAATGGCAAGTCTCTAAAATCTTCAATTATTGCATTACGGATACCATTATCCCAAAATAGTATTTTACTCATTTTTGTTACTTCTTTTCTTGAATTTTTCCTATAAGCACTTAAGCGATATACAACAAACGACTTTTCCAATAAATCAATATAGTTCTCAACAGTCTCTGATTTTACATTAAGCTGATTTGAAAGCTCATTTATTGATACTTCAGAACCCATTTGAAAAGCTAATAATTTTAATAATCTATCAAGAAGTTCAGGCTTTCGAATATCTTTCCAAACCAGTACATCTTTATATAAATATTGTTGTGTTAAGTTTTTTAGTAACACCTCGGCCAAATCCCTTTTTATGCATATTTCAGGATAATTACCATAAACCAGATGAAATAGTAATTCCTGCTCAATTTCAAAAGGTGATTTGCCGGCATATATCTCAGCCAAAGTAAATGGATACAAATGAAATAGGAAGTGCCGACCGGTCAATGGTTCAAATACCGATTCGGAGATTTCTAATGCTGATGAACCAGTTGCAATAAACTGCACATTTTTAAAATTATCTACCATCAACTTTAGTAACAGTCCGGCATTGGCTATGCGCTGAATCTCATCAATAACAACAACTTTATAACTGCCTATAATATTTGTTATTGCTTGAAGCGATGGATTTGTTAACCGATCTCTAACATTGCCCTCATCGGCATTTAGCCATAAAACACTTTCAAAACTATTGCTAATATTACGCAACATCGTAGTTTTTCCAACTTGCCTTGCTCCTGTAACTATTAATGCTTTTCCTTTAAAAAGCAAGCTACAGAACTGTTGTTCTATTAATCTATTATAATTCATAACAGAACAAATGTATGAATATTTCCACTATAATGGAATTATTCATAGTTATTTTTCCATTATAGAGGAAATATTCATTGTTTTTATACCATACCTAAAAAAAAGCCTCTTGAATTATCAAGAGGCTTTTTATATAAAAGTTTTAATTTTACCTTTTAGGAGTCTGAATACCACGCTGTTTAGCCATATTTTCCATGCGCTGTTGCCATTTCGATTTTTTTACAGGTTTTTTATTTGATTGTGCAGCTTTTAATTTTGCCAAAATTTCTTCATCATTTAAATTGCGGCGGATTAGCCATGTTTGTATTATTGTAATTAAAAGCGACAAGAAATAGTAATAGCTGAGTGCCGATGCATAACTATTAAACCAAAATAGCATCATTACAGGCATCATATACATCATATACTTCATACCTGGCATTGATTGATTACTCATGCTCATTTGGTCGTTAAATTTCATGTAAACAATATTTACAGCTGTCATTAATAAACAAAACAGACTAATATGGTCGCCAAAACCAAACGGTACGGTAAATGGTAAATGTATTACTGCATCGTAAGTTGATAGGTCGGTTGCCCATAAGAATGACTGCTGCCTTAATTCAATTGAATTTGGGAAAAAACGGAACATTGCAATAAGCAAAGGCATTTGGAAAAGCATAGGCAAACAACCTCCCATTGGACTTACGCCTACCTTTTTATATAATGCCATTGTAGCTTGTTGCTTTTTCATGGCATCTTCTTTTTTAGTGAATTTTGCTGTAACCTTATCAATTTCAGGCTTTAAAGCCTTCATTTTAGCCGTTGACATAAATGATTTGTATGTAAACGGAAATATCAGCACTTTAATAATTATTGTTAATAAAAGAATAATAATACCATAATTGCTTATATAATTACCTAACCAGTTAAATATCGGTATAACCAAGCCCACATTTACCCAACGAATTATACTCCAGCCAAGTTCTATAATCAGTTCTAAATCAACATCTAACTTTTTTAAGGTTTTATAATGGTTTGGACCAAAATAAAAAGACATAGGAAATGATTCTGATTGTTTACCATCGTAGGCTAATGATATATCGGCAGTAAAGTATTTTAAATAGTTGGGGTTTACCGGCTCGGTTTCCGATTTTACAATACCATTGCTAAAAAAGTTATCGGCAATTAATGCAACATTAAAAAACTGCTGTTTGTACGATATCCATTTAATATGGGTTGTTAAGTTCTCTTGAGCTGATTCTGAACGCATACTAAGGCTTTCAACATCTGAATCAAGAAACTTATAATAAATAGTAGAATTTTGTGTCTCCCATGTACGTCCCTTTTCAAAACCCGAAATATAGCTTTTCCAATCTAATGAAATGTATCCAGTATTTGCCGAAATAAGATTATTTACCCTTTCAAACTTAATATCAAAATCAACTTGGTAGCTATTTGGCGAAATAACATACTTGTATTCGATAAAACTGCCATCAGAAAATGGTAAAGTGTATTTTATAGTTACAGGCTTATTGGCAACATTAGTAACCTCATCTCCCTCGGTAAGTTCAAAAAACAATTGATTTGTAGATATGGGAAGGTTTTGAGCAAAAAACTTAAGCCCAAATTCGGTAGAATCACCACTAAACAAAACTAACGGCAGACTATCATGAGTTTTATATTCTTTTAGCTCAACTGAGTATATCCTACCACCTTGATTTAAAAACTGTATTTTAAGTAAATCTGTTTCAACTGTTTTAAACTCTCTATCTCCGGTAGCAAAGGTTGCAAAACTACCATAAGTTTTTTGCATTTCAGTTTCAACTTGCTCTTGTGATTTTTCGTCAGGAGTACTTAGCGTTGCATTTTGTTGTGCCTGGTCATTCATCTTAATCTCTTGCAAAATCTGCTTTTCCCTAACCCTTACAATAGAGTCTTGTATATGCTTTTGTTTTGCTATTTCTTCTTCAGTTGGTTTGGTAAAAAAACCCCATGCAATCATCACTCCAACAATAAGTACCAAGCCTAACCACGAATTTTTATCCATAATAATTTATTAATTAATTTTTAGTTTTTCTTATATGTGCAAAATATGTTTACCCTATATAAATAGCAAAGCTATGATTTAACAGGATTCATAAAAATCGGAAGTTATTTATGAGCAAACCCTAAGATTTTAATGTAGCTTTTACAAAGCTTACAAACAAAGGATGCGGATTAATAACTGTTGATTTATATTCAGGATGAAACTGAACTCCTACAAACCATTTATGTGAAGGTATTTCAATAATCTCAACTAAATTTGCTTCCGGATTCATTCCTGTAGGCACCATTCCTGCCTTAATAAATTCATCTAAATATTTATTGTTAAATTCATAACGGTGTCTATGTCGTTCTTCTGTATAGTCCTTACCATAAGCATCATATACATTGCTATTTTTTACTAAATTACAAGGGTAAGCCCCCAATCGCATTGTTCCGCCTTTTTCTAAAACAGATTTCTGCTCTTCCATAATATCAATAACCGGGTAAGGGGTTTTTTCATCCATTTCCGACGAATTAGCTTTGGGATGTCCTAATACATTGCGTGCAAACTCAATAACAGCTGCCTGCATACCCAAGCAAATTCCAAAAAACGCTATATTATTTTCACGCGCATATTTAACCGCTAAAATCTTTCCCTCCATTCCCCTATGCCCAAAACCCGGAGCTACAATAATTCCATTTACCTTATTAAATATTTCATCAATATTTTTTTTATTGATGCTTTCAGAGTGTATCCAATGCAATTTTACTTTACAATTATTTACGGCTCCTGCATGAACAAACGATTCGGCAATAGATTTATAGGCATCTTGTAATTCAATGTATTTACCAATTAGGGCTATATCTACAACTTTTTCAGGATTTTTAAATTTATTTAAAAAGCTTTTCCAAGCCTTAAGCTCAGGTGTTTTACCTATTTTAAGTCCAAATTTATCAAGTACAACTTCATCCAACCCCTCCTCTTGCATTTTAATTGGTACTTCATAAATAGTTGATACATCAATAGATTGTATAACGTTTTTAATACTAACGTTACAAAAAAGTGCAACCTTTGCTTTTATATCTTCATTAAGTCCTTTTTCGGCACGTAATACTAAAATATCGGGTTGTACCCCTGCCTCTAATAGTGTTTTTACCGAATGTTGTGTGGGTTTTGTCTTAAACTCGCCCGAGGCATTCAAATATGGCACCAATGTTAAATGAATTACCAAAACATTGTTTCCAAGTTCCCATTTTAACTGACGCACCGATTCAATATAAGGTAGTGATTCAATATCGCCTACGGTTCCGCCAATTTCGGTTATTACAAAATCATATTTATTTTTTGACCCTAGTAGTTTTATTCTCCGTTTTATTTCATCGGTAATATGGGGTATTATTTGAACGGTTTTTCCCAAAAAATCGCCTTTACGCTCTTTTTCAATTACCGATTTATAAATGCGCCCTGTTGTTACATTATTACGTTGCGATGTTGGTACATTTAAAAAACGCTCATAATGCCCCAAATCAAGGTCGGTCTCTGCACCGTCATCGGTAACAAAGCACTCGCCATGCTCATATGGATTTAATGTACCCGGATCAACATTTAAATAAGGATCGAGTTTTTGTATGGTTACAGAAAAGCCTCTTGCCTGCAATAACTTTGCAAGTGAAGCCGAAATAATACCTTTACCCAATGATGAGGTAACCCCTCCTGTTACGAATATGTACCTTGTAGTTGACAATTTACTATAGTTTAATAATTAAAAATATGCACAAAAATACATTATTAATTCAATTCTTAATAACTCAAATACGATAAAATACTTATTCTTTAGGGTTAATTATTATATTTCCTCGGTAAGTTTGATATTTACCATTTTACAATCCTTATTTCTCTATCAAACTAAAAGGGGCTTTTGCTAACTATGGTTTGCTGAGAAATACTCAATCCATCTGTTAATAGGAGCAAAAACTTCTAAAGCATGGATTTTTATTATGTTTCCTGAAATAATTAACTCTCCCTTTTCTGAATTTCCAATAATAACGGGCGTATCTTTTGTGCTATTTATTTCAAGATATTGCAGTTTTTTACTCATTAAGATGCTAAAATGTTATACTCACACCAATACTTGGCAAAATTGGTAATTGGTAAACTTTTTCGCCTTTAACCCTATCAACATAAAAAATATTTTGCCTGTTATATACGTTGGTAATGCTTCCTGAAATTTTCATCTCAGTTCTGTCCGATATATATAAACTGTATTTAACATTAACATCTAACCTATGGTACGTTGGTAATCTTTCTGAATTAATATTGCCTAATAGGTATGCAACATCACCATTTGCCGAAATGTAATTACTCATAATACCATCAATCAAATTTATTTGCTCATAATATCCGGCAGTAGGTGTGTACGGAAATCCTGTACCAAAATTCCAGCGTGTACTAAACTCCCAGTTTAAATCTTTTCCGAAAATATATGATGCCACTAAATTCACATTGTGTCGGCGGTCAAAATGTGGTGCATATGTTTTTGTTTCAATTTCATTGTCTTCATTAAGAAATTCACCAAGCCGGGTTACTTTTCCAAGGGAATAAACAAACCAAAAATATATTCTTTTATAATCATATTTGAATAAAAAATCAATTCCATATGCTTCACCCTGTTCAATAATAAAATCTTTTTTATAAATATCAGGTTCAAAGGCATTTGAAGCATCATCATCCAAAATTTTATTTCTGTTTAATTCCGACATCTGATCATTAAATTTGTAATAACCCTCAACATTAAAGCTAAGCCTTGTGTTAATATCATATTCAAAGCCCAAAATTGCATGTTTTGATTTTTGCAATGCCGATGTAACATCGTTACCATTAAACTTTTTTGGAAGATTCTCGGGACCTGACAAAAAGCCATAAAACAGGTTTACAACATCTTTGTCGGAATTTGCAGCTATTAAATTCTGTGAATAAAAACCTGCTGCTGCCTTAAGGCGGAATTTATCGGTAAATTTATATTTCAATCCTATTCTTGGCTCCAAACTCAACTCTGATATTGATGCATAATATTGCGCCCTAAACCCGGGTTCAATTATTAATTTACCCAAGCTTTTTTTATAGACAACAAATCCGGCAAGCTCCGATGTGTTTTCAACTTGAGAAACACGCTGGTTAGTACTGGTTGTAAAACTAAAATCGGTTGTTAAACCAAGTATTTCAATTCCGTAATCAAGTTTATCGTTGCCAAAAAAATAGGTAAAGTCTAAACCCATATTAAAACCACCTATACTACTGGTACGTGGGGCACTACCCTTAGACTCGTGCCTGA
Organism: uncultured Bacteroidales bacterium; assembly: GCA_965370965.1. Taxonomy (GTDB): domain Bacteria; phylum Bacteroidota; class Bacteroidia; order Bacteroidales; family SZUA-534; genus GH45. Next base: position 1,280 of record CBDUWQ010000162.1, on the reverse strand, counting down.
TTTTATAATTTGAATATGCCACATTTGCCGTAACCAATATATTTGATGCTTGGGGTACCAAAACAATATTCGACCCAATACCTGTTGACTGCCAGCTTAAATCAGATACATCTTGATAATTTTTTACAAAATCGGTAAAGTGAAATCCAAAAACATTTACTTTGCTCCCATTCGATCCATTCATTGACACTTTACCATACATATCGGTAAAACCAAAAGGCAGCCCATCCTCATTGGCATATGAATAAAGTACTTTTGAAGTATGTTCTAAATACGATGTTTTAATTGAGCCAACGACCGACATACTCATCCCTCCGCTCTCTTTTTGTTTAATAATTGGCACCTCAACTAATAATTTTCCTCCAAAGGTGTCGCCCGATAGTTTTCCTGAAAATCGTTTTTTATTACCATCGCGCGTTGTTATATCCATAACCGATGATATACGCCCTCCGTACTGTGCATTAAACCCTCCGGTAAAAATATCGGCATTACGAATTAAATCGGCATCAAAAACCGAAAAAAGGCCGATTGAATGAAAGGGGTTGTATATTATCATACCATCAAGCAAAACTTTATTTTGAATAGGTGAACCACCACGAATATACAACTGCCCACCTTGGTCGCCTGTAAACACAACACCCGGAATTACCTGTAGATACTGTGCCAAATCGGGTTCGGCACCAACTGCAGGCAACCGGCTAATTTGCTTTGGGGTTACCTTTGTTATTGACACTTGTACTGATTTTTTCATCTCTTGCCGCTCGGCCGAAACAACAAACTCATCAAGTTTTATAGACGATTCAGTTAAAAAAAGTTTTTTATTTACAATTTGGTTGGCCGAAATTGATATTGGTACTGTTAGTGTATCGTACCCAACAAAAGTAATTGTAAGGGTGTAATTACCAACAGGTACTTTTGTAATATTATAAAACCCATTTACATCGGTTGCCGAACCAATAGTTGTCCCTTCTAAATATACATTGGTAAAAATAACAGGTTCTCCGGTGTTTTTTTCATAAACAAAGCCGCGCACTACACCTGTTTGGCAATAACCATTAATAAAAGCAATGGTTAGTAGTGCAAATAAAATCAATTTATTCATTTGTGGTATTCAAGGTTAATTGTTCTTATGATACATAAAGTGATTAATGGACAAACATAAAAAAATACTATTTATTGTTCAATTTTATTTAGTCACTTTTATAAACAACAGTTCGTTAAATATTTTTAAACTGCTGAAATACAATATGTTGCAAATTTTGTAAATAATTGTGTATATT
>CBDUWQ010000161.1:0-8964 GCA_965370965.1 uncultured Bacteroidales bacterium | reverse complement strand
CTTCTGATATTCAAATATATAACATGAATATTTTAACTTAGTAAAGTAGAAGTAGTTACTAAATGAAGGAAATACCTTTATTAGCAACATATTTATACTGCTAAAAAATGGCAATGAATCTTCAAACAGTAAAAACTCGCCATAAGGATAGCTCATGGCATTTAACTCGTGCAATGATTTGTCATGGTAACCGTGCCATGCAAAATTAAAATATGTTTTTAGCCCATCGTTATTGCTGGAAAAAATAAATTTATTGGGCGAAAAAATATTTGCATGATAAAATAATAGCAGAATTATTACGCTTATTGTTATACTTATTATTGCACCTTTTGTTGATGAGGTAAGTTTTAATTTTTTTTGCAAAGGTTTCGCTATCAAAAAGTGTGGTGTGTTAAAAGCTTTGTTTATAGTTTGTTTCATTTTGAGATTTCCTTTTTAAGGCAAAACAGGTAATATTCAATTAAAATTTCATTAAACGATACGGCTTTAAAATGCATTTTATGTCCATTTTCTTTCATCTTATTTAACAACGGCATTATTGCTTCATAAGAGTTTAACCAGTCTCTTTTTTTCAGCAAAGTAAATTTAAATTTATATTGAATATGTTGTTTTATACTGTTTTTAATTTTTTCAAATACTATTTTTGATTTTGATGGTTGCAATTCATCTTTAAAGTAAATACCGTAAGGCTTAAAATATTTATCAATTAAAATTGAATCATATAGTTTCTTCATTTCTCTATGTTCCGGGGGTAATGATAAGAAAAAATCAAGAAGTTTTAAATCCCAAAAGGGAAACCGTTTTTCATAACCAAAAAAATCAAATACGCTTGAAGAATTAAAAATCACTTTTGATATTTTCTCTCTTATATCAAGTTCTTCAAATACAGTAGCACCTTTATTGATTAATTTATCAGTTATTTCGGCTTGTATTAGTTTTTTTAATTCTTTTTTGTTTTTTGAAGATAGTGGGTTATAAATGCTTTTTTTATTTATGAAAAAAGTTACAATATTATTAACATTTAAATTTTTATCAATAACTTTTACCAACTGGCTCCCACCTATAAGATCACCGGAATGACCGGGAATAAAAATTGAATCCTCAGGCACCAGTTTGTTGTTTTTAAGGTATCTTACGGCAAAATATTCTTGCAAGTAAAACATTGAACTTAAATGGCTTGAAAAGTGCATATAATCATGAAATTCAATAGTATTTAAAAAGCCATCAAATAATTTATTGTTATATTCAACAAATAACCATTTATAATTAAGGGCTTTGGCAACTTTTCTGCTTAACTCAATTTCATTATTATTTTCTCTTTTTCCATAAGTAAAGCAAATTACATTTTCATATTTTAGTTTTTTTAAAGCGGCAGCAATCATTCTTGAATCAAAACCTCCGCTTAAAGGGACAACGGCAGTACGTCCATTTAGGCTTTTAACAAGTCTGTTAAAACTATCTTCAAACAAATTAAATCCTATATTTAATAGCTCTTTTTTAGGCTTATTATTAAAAGTTTTAACAGAGAATACATGATAATTTATTTTTTCAACAATTTTACCGTCTTTTAACCTTAAGGCTTGTGCACATTCCACTTGGTTAATATCTGTAACTAATGTCTCTCTTCCAAAAGTATGACCTAAACTTCTATAAACTGTTACCTGAAATTTATTTTGTTTTACAATTGGCAAACTGGCAGCAATCGTATTTGTATTATCTGAAACAATCCACTCATTATTAATTTTGGAATAAAACAATGGAGATGATATATTTCTGTCAACAGCACACCATATTTCATCGTTTTTTTTAATTATAACAGAGAATATTCCATTGCATTTTTTTAATAAAAAAATAAAAGAATCAAAAGAATCAGTATTTTTAAAATATTCAGGTAATGCAGTTTTTGAATAAAGTTTTTGATTTTCATCAAAAAATACACCTTTTACCCAAACTTTATTAATGGTGTGCCATTTAAATCCTTTTGCTGAGTTTGTATCAAAAATAATTTTTCCCATGCTTTTTATTAATATGTTACATTCTCTTTTGATATTTTTAAAAAATAGTACAACTGGAAGATATTGAAAAGAACACCAACAATAGCGTAAAAAAGAACTGAAACTAACATGTTGTTGTATAAATAAAAACCTAAGTACAAAGCTATAAACCGAAAACCCAAAACAACCATATTTATAAAAAACATAAACTTTTGTTTTTTAAGAACCGTGAACAAAGAACTTACCGGCTGAGTTAGAAATCCTAAAAATACCCATGGAATAATTATTTGAACCATTCTAGCTGCCGATAAATATTCATCGCCAAAAAATAATTGAAATATAAAAGGGGCAAAAATTGTTACAAATATTATAGGTATAACCCCAATCTTGAATAGCCTTTTATATATGCTCTTTACTAAATTATGCAAATCACCCTTTTTGTTATTAATATCTGACGATTCTTGAAAAAATACCTGTCCAACAGATAAACTAATAAGGCTTAGTGGTGTATTAAGAATCCTGTTGGCTAATCCATAATCGCCGGCAGTCACAACTCCATAAAACCGAGCAAGCAAAAATAGAGGTAACTGATTTGATAGTGTGTTTAAAAAAGAGATAAGGGTGTTAAACAATGGAATATCTTTATATTTAATAAAAACTGCCTTTAACTCGATAAGATTGAGGTTTATCTTAAAATCGGTTTTTTTAAACAAAAACACAAAAAGAATTAGCATACTTGCAAATTGTCCAATAATAAGCCCTAAAATTAGTCCTGATTTTATAAAGCCAATTACACCAAATACAATATGAAAAACTGATAAAACCACCGATTTTGTAACTTTACCAACCGATATTATCTTATATTTTTTTTCTCTGTTAAAAAAATAACTTAAAGCATTAAACCATCCTAAAAAAAGAGTGCTAAATGGAACTGCATAAAGCCATATAAGTAAATCTTTTTGTTGAATAAAACCTGCAATAAAATCAAAAAGCAACCAAATTGCTATTGCAATTAATGCAGAAATAAATGCTACCAAAATAAAATTAATACTTAGCAGTTTTTGTGCATCTTTTTTTTCTTTAGGTAGTACAATAGCTAATTGGTATTGTAATGATGCCACAATTTGAGTTAACATTCCTACCGCTGCATATACAAAATAAAAACCCAATGCCTCTTTTGAATATACACGAGTAAGTATGGGGAATATTAATATTGGCAAAGCCTGAGCAATTGCTGAACCTGTAAACAGGGTTGCAACATTTCGCCAAAATTGATCTTCAAATACCGTACTAATTTTTTCCCTTATTATTTTAATCATAAATATGAGCTAAATTAAAAATATTTTTAGCAACTATTATTAAATTTTATTAAATGCCCAAACAAAACGTTATTTTTTTACTTTTGTGCACTTAACCCGCATTATTCATCAAATTTTGTAAAGATGGATATTAAATGCGGTTAATCCCGACTTAGTCGCACTCAATTTTGCTACTCAAAATTGATGGTAAGTCTTAGTCGTTGTCGGCGGCAGCAATTATTCTTATGAACAATTGGGGTTAAATAGTAAACACATGCGAGATATTTTGATTTTAAAATAAAAGCAAAAATATTTATTCATAATCTCAATACTAAACACTAACAGTCTCAACAAAAAAAAATGGAATACAAATTTAACGATATAGAAAAAAGGTGGCAAGAGTACTGGCGTAAAAACCAAACATATAAAGTTGATATTGATGCATCAAAACCCAAGTTTTATGTGTTAGATATGTTTCCATACCCATCGGGGGCAGGCTTGCACGTTGGACACCCATTAGGATATATAGCGTCGGATATTTACAGCCGCTATAAGCGTTTAAACGGATTTAACGTGTTGCACCCTATGGGCTACGATGCCTACGGGCTGCCAGCCGAGCAGTACGCAATACAAACAGGGCAGCACCCTGCAATAACCACCGAAAACAATATTAAGCGTTACCGCAAACAGTTAGACAAAATAGGGTTTTCGTATGACTGGAGCCGTGAGGTACGCACATGCGACCCCGAATATTACAAATGGACACAGTGGGTATTTATAAAAATGTTTAAACACTGCTTTAACAATAAAACACAAAAGGCCGAGCCAATTGAAAACCTCATTAAAATTTTTGAGAAAGAGGGAAATACCAATGCTGACATGGCCTGTTCAGAGGTTGAGGCATTCTTATCAAACGATTGGAACAATTGGACAGAAAAGCAGCAGCTTGAAATGTTGCTTAATTACCGCATAGCATTTTTATCGGAAACACAGGTAAACTGGTGTACCGAGCTGGGTACGGTTTTGGCCAACGACGAAGTAAAAGACGGCGTTTCGGTACGTGGCGGATACCCCGTAACGCAAAAAAAAATGAAACAATGGAGCCTGCGTGTTTCTGCCTATGCACAGCGCCTGTTAAATGGGCTTGACACCATTGACTGGTCAGATTCGCTAAAAGAGGTTCAGCGCAACTGGATTGGCAGAAGCGAAGGTGCATCAGTAAACTTTAAAATAAAAGGACATAACAATGTATTAGAAGTTTTTACAACCCGCCCCGATACCCTTTATGGTGCAACCTATATGGTTTTAGCACCCGAGCATGAACTTGTAAAGCAAATAACCACCAATGCCCAAAAAGAGGAGGTTGCACAATATATTGAAAAAGCTAAAGCAAGGACTGAGCGTGAGCGGATTGCCGAGGTAACAAAAATAACCGGGATATTTACCGGGGCTTTTGGCATAAATCCGTTAACAAAGCAAGAGATACCTATTTGGGTAGCCGACTATGTACTTTCGGGATATGGAACAGGTGCTATTATGGCTGTTCCGGCACACGATACCCGCGATTTTGCATTTGCCAAACATTTTAACCTGCCCATAATACAGGTTGTTACAAAACAAGGAGATACTATTACTGCCCCTGCCACGTGGGATAATTCTTACGATGCAAAAGAGGGCAAAATGATAAATTCGGGCATAATAAATGGTTTAGAGGTTAAAGATGCTATTTCAACAATTATAAAACATATTGAAGATGAAAAGCTTGGCTACGGAAAAGTAAATTTCCGCCTACGCGATGCTATTTTTAGCCGTCAGCGCTACTGGGGCGAGCCTTTTCCTGTATATTACAAAGATGGAATGCCACATGTTTTAAATGAAGACCAACTGCCACTTGAACTACCCGAAGTTGATAAATATTTGCCCACCGATGACGGACAGCCACCATTAGGACGAGCCAAAGGCTGGGAAACAAAAGAGAGTTATCCGTATGAGTTAAATACAATGCCCGGTTTTGCAGGCTCATCGGCATACTACTTGCGCTATATGGACAATAAAAACAGTAATGCATTGGTAAGCAAGCAGGCTAACGATTATTGGCAAGATGTTGATTTGTATATTGGCGGCACCGAGCACGCCACAGGACATTTAGTTTACAGCCGCTTTTGGAATAAATTTTTATACGATTTAGGCTTGGTTTGCAAAGATGAGCCTTTTAAAAAGCTGATTAATCAAGGCATGATTCAAGGTCGTTCTAATTTTGTTTACAGAGTAAAAGACACAAACAAGTTTGTGTCGTATAACCTTAAAAAAGAGTATGATGTAACCGAAATACATGTTGATGTAAACATAGTTCACAACGATGTGCTTGATTTGGAGAAATTCAAAAACTGGCGAGCCGAATTTAGTAGTGCTGAATTTATACTTGAAAACCTGACTGACGGCAAGACAGACGGCAAATATATTTGTGGGTATGCAGTTGAAAAAATGTCGAAGTCGATGTACAACGTAGTTAACCCCGATAATATTATTGAACAATACGGAGCCGACACGCTTAGGCTATACGAAATGTTTTTAGGTCCGTTAGAGATATCAAAACCATGGGATACTTCGGGCATTGAGGGCGTTCACCGCTTTATTAAAAAACTTTGGAGGTTGTTTTACAATGCAAATGGCGAGTTGAGCCTATCAGCAGAAAAACCCACCGATGCCGAGCAAAAGACAATTCATAAAACCATAAAAAAAATTAGCGAGGATATTGAAAATTTTTCGTTTAACACTTCGGTTAGCGCATTTATGATATGTGTAAACGAATTAACCGATTTAAAGTGCAATAAACGCTATGTTCTTGAAAAACTGGCAGTTATACTATCACCATTTGCACCACACGTTTCAGAGGAACTTTGGAGTTTGTTGGGTAACGATAATAGTATTACCGATGCAAAATTTCCTACATATAACGAAAGCTACCTTATTGAAAATACCAAAACCTACCCTGTTTCATTTAACGGTAAAATGCGTTTTACTATTGACTTGCCATTGGAGGCAACAAAAGATGATATTGAAAAAACTGTTATGGAATTAGAAAAAACCCAAAAGTGGTTAGATGGCAAAATGCCTAAAAAGGTTATTGTGGTGCCCGGAAAAATTGTAAATATTGTAATTTAACTTAATAAAGTTAACAACTAACCAATTTTGTTAATAATTTACTTATAACGTTTTATACCTTGATATTCAGCCTGTCAGGCATATGTTTGACAGGCTTTTATATGGAGGCAAGGTTTTTATTTGTCTGTTTTAATTTATAAACTTGCAGCAATATTCATGAAAAAGAAAATTAATATTTGGAAAGAGATTAGGGTTTATGCTATTATAACCTTTGGTTTGTTTATACATGCACTTGGGTGGACAGCCTTTCTTATACCTGGCGAAATTGTAGGCGGAGGTATCAGCGGTGTGGCTGCCATTATTTTTTATGCCACAGGAATTTCAGCCGGATACCCCTACTTGGCAATTAATGCGGTACTAATTATAGTTGCCATTAAAATGCTGGGAGCTAACTTTGGTATAAAAACTATTTTTAGTGTTGTAATGATTTCACTTTTTTTAGCACTACAACAAAATTTTATTACCGAACCAATAATTACTGATGCTTTTATGGCTACCGTTTTGGGTGGGTTATTGGCAGGTGCAGGTGTAGGTATTGTATTTACTCAGGGTGGCAGTACCGGCGGAACCGATATTATAGCCATGATATTCAATAAATACAGAAATACCAGCCCGGGCAAAGTAATACTGTATTGCGACGTTATTATCATTGGGTCGTCATATATTTTGTTTCAAAGCATGGAGAAACTGGTTTACGGCTTTGTTATGATGGGTATTGTATCATATACCATTGACCTTATATTAAATGGTAGCAAACAATCAATCCAGCTAATGATTTTTAGCAAAAAACACATTGAAATAGCGGAAAAAATTGTAGAAAAACTAAATAGAGGCGTTACTACTATTGATGGACAAGGATGGTACACCAAAACCCCTATAAAAATTATTATAACTATTGTACGAAAAAATGAAGCACGTATAGTACATAGCATAGTAAAATCGGTAGATACGGAAGCATTTATATCACAAGGGCAGGTAATGGGCGTATATGGAGAAGGCTTTGACAAAATAAGAGGCTAACCCGTTAAAGTAGTAAAGACGATGCATGCATCGTCTCAACAAAAAAACCTTAATGGTTAAAAAATAAACGTATGAACAGCCCATGGCTGAGATAATTATTGAAGTACACCTGCCCGACTAATCAGTCAGGCGGGCACGATGATGATTGTAACTGTCTGCCAAGCAGCAAAGATAAAATTATAAACATATGAAAAAAGATATACTTATTAGTCTGGCTTTAACAATTATTACCCTTGCATTGCTTGTAAATTGCGAAAGCTATGATAAGCAATTTGATGACGATGAAGGTCCGGTTCATGAGGTTGCCGACGAAAAACCCATTCATTTGGAATATGGGCTGGCTGTTGATTCATTTAGGATTGAAAGTGCAAAAGTTAGGAGAAACCAAAACCTGTCGCATATTTTAATTCCTTATGGGGTTACATCAAAAACCATTGACCAAATAGCCCGTAAAAAAGAATTTTTTGATGTTCGTAAAATACGTTCGGGCAATAATTATAAGCTTTTTTTCTCAAAAGACACTTTAAGCAAATTACAATACTTTGTTTATGAGCATACGCTTACCGAATATGTTGTAATAAAACTAATTGACTCTATTGAGATTATCGTAAGTGAAAAACCTACAATTATTCAAAAGTCGATGGCATCGGGAACTATTAAAACAAACCTTTGGGATGCTATGATAGAAAACAGCATAAACCCAATGATGTCGATAGAGCTGTCAGAGATTTACGCATGGAGCATCGACTTTTTTGGCTTGCAAAAAGGTGACCAGTTTTATGTTATTTATGATGAGCGGTTTCTTGATACCATATCAACAGGTATTGAGCGTATTTATGGAGCCCTTTTTAACCATCAAAACAAAGATTTTTATGCTATTTATTTTGTTCAAGATGAACGGGGCAGCTATTTTGACGTTGAAGGGGGTAGTCTGCACCGGGCTTTTTTAAAGGCACCGTTAAATTTTAGACGTATAAGCTCCAGGTTTTCAAAAAGCAGGATGCACCCTGTTTTAAAAATACGCCGCCCACATAGCGGGGTTGATTATGCCGCTGCAACAGGCACACCAGTACATAGTGTTGGCGATGGCTTTGTGTTAAAAAAAGGATATCAAAGGAGAGGTGCAGGAAACTATATTAAAATAAAACATAACAGTGTTTATACAACCCAGTATGCACATTTACACGGCTTTGCCAAGGGTTTAAAAACAGGCGACCATGTAAAACAGGGTCAAATAATTGGATATGTTGGAGCAACAGGACTTGCCACAGGCCCCCACCTCGATTTTAGGTTTTTTAAAAACGGCGAAGCTGTTGACCCTCTAAAAGTTGATGCCCCACCGGTTGAGCCCATTAAGAAAATTAACAGAGAAGAGTACGAAAAGATTAAAAATGAATTTATGCAGCTTTTAAATAATCAAAGGGAAATTTATTTAGCCTGTATTATGCATAAAAACAAATAAATAATATACATATTACTACATGTCA
>CBDUWQ010000160.1:0-9148 GCA_965370965.1 uncultured Bacteroidales bacterium | reverse complement strand
TTCCGATGCCTTACAGCTACATCAAACTAAACGCATGAATTATTCAGGTTAGGTTGTATTAAAAAATTATTTATTCTTTATAAATCCCATCTTTATCTTTGCCATAATTACCTTCGGGTGTTTCAACAATAATATAATACAAACCTTCGGTAACTGGTTTTGTTTTCAGAAATTCTTTAGCAGTTTCAGCATTTGGTCCCGAATACAGCTCGTAAGTATTTGGTCCGTTATATTCAGTGTCTTTGTACTCTATGCTGCTAATGTCAATTGATGAGGTATTCTCCTCAGGTGCTGCTTCGTCCTTATCGTCGGGTTTTTGTTCTTTATATAATACCCCTCCGGCTTTTTCAAAAAACATTTTAGCTTTTTCCCACTGTTCAACATTAAAATCCCAACCTGCAATCATTGCCTCTGTTTTTCCATTATCAATTTCATATATTCCTATAACAAAAGCTTCGGTGCAAATAAGAGGAATATCTTTTCCTCTATAAATAAAATCATTTTGTAGCATAGCAGTAATGGCATCATTCAAAATATCAAACTGATATAGCAAAAATGGCTCAAACTTTTGGCCAACAGTTCTTGCTGTCCAATATGCATTTGCTTGTGGTAGTGAACTGTGTAGTGTGCCTACATTATCGATATCGGTAATTGAATCAACTGTTTCTTGTTCTGTTTCTTGTTCTGTCTCTTGCATTGTTTCTTGTACTGATTCTGATTCTTGCACAGATTCTGATTCTGTTTTCTTTTTAAAAAAGTTAAATAGTCCCATAATTTTAAATTTATTATTAATTGTGTTTTAAAATGAATGTTTATAAAAACTCTGTCAATTTAGGTAATAGGGGTGTCATTAAATCATCCCTAAATCTTTCATTTCAGTTTCAGTTAAAAGGTCTTGTGCTAAAATAGGATAAAACTGCTCCTCATTATCAGTTTTCATTGGATAATAAGTAAAATGATAGCCCAAATGCCCCTTTTCAGAAACACATATTATCCAATGGGCAATATTAACATTGCCTGCCCCCCAACCACTTTCTTGCAATAGTTTATTCAAAAAGCCGATATACCCTGTATCAAAATATTTTGCAGCTTTTGATGCATCGTGCTCGGGTATTGTGCTAACAGCTAAAAAAGTATCCGAAAAACTTTTAGTTAAATATAAATGTTTTAGCCCTTGTTGGCGCAATTGTAAAATATTGGTGTGAATAGCATTAATGGTAAAATCCAAATAATCAGGTTTAATAATTTTATCTAAATAATACTGCATTTCGCTAAATACTGGTAACTGCTTATAATATTCGTAAATTTTAATAAAATGCTCACTTAAACCATTTTTTAAAATGTCATACACTTTTTGCGATAGTTCTACTTTTTCCATATGTATTTATTTTATATCTTCATATAAATCTATTAATTTGCTTTTCTCCGATGGGTATAGCCCTGTTTTTTCATACATAGGCAGCACCTCTTCGCAATATGCTTTTGCTTTTTGATATTCTTTAAAAACAAAAGCATGTATTTTTGCCAAGTTGGTTAAACTAATAATCAGGTTAGGAATTGAATTAATCTCTTTGCTAACCTTTTCTTGTTCTTTAAGCAAATCCAGTGCTTTTACATACTCCTCTGTCTCCATTAAAATAGCAGCCTGATTGCCAATTGCGTTTAGGTAGCTTTTTATATTGCCAAGTTCTTTTGTAATTATTGATTTTTGTTTATGATAACTTATGGCTTTATCATACTCCTTTTTGCTGTAATAAATATTGCCAATATTGCCCAAACTAATAGCCAACCCTTTTTTATTATCCATTTTACGGCAAATATCTTCTTTCTCTTTGTTAAGATGCAGGGCTTCGTCAAGTTTATTCTGTATTCTATATATAATTGCTTTGTTGCCAATAGTTACTTGTAGTTGCTCCATAAGATGGTTGTTGCGGCTAATTTTTTCGGCATCATCCAACATATCCAATGCCTCAGAATACTCTTCAAACTGCCTCAGAATATCCGATAAAGAATTAATACAGCTTACGAATTTTAACACATCGCCTGTTTTTTCAAAAATAGTTTTTGCTTGCCGCAGAAAACGCTGGGCATCACGCACTTTACCTTTAGCTATTAGTACATTAGCATGAGCCAGTAAGGCGCTTCCAACTCCCGATTCATCACCAATTTCTTGATAAATTCTTTTTGCCCTTAATATTAATTCAATGGCATTATCAAAATTACTTTGAAGGGTATAAATTTCCGATTTTGATAATTCTCCATTGGCAACACTTCGCTTTTTTCCTAAGCTTTCATATATTTCAATAGCATTGTTGAATAATTCACAGGCTTTTTTATAATCTCCTATTTCCTTAAAAATTGCAGCCTTATCAAATAGTAAGCTGGCAAGCTGATCTTTTAGTTCAGCATCTTTGCAAATTGTTTCGGCTTGCTCAATATATTCCAAGGCAATTTTTTTGTTACCGTGTATTTGATAAATATTGGCTTTTATGCCAAAAATAGCTTGAGTTAAGTTTTTGTTGTTCAGGGTACCAGCAATAGTTTCTGATTCCTCAATTTTACTAAGAGCCTTTTTAAGTTCGCCTTGTCTTATTAAAATATCAGACTGATTACTTATGGCAATAGCCAGATTTTCAGTATCAGAATTTTGTTTTGCCAACCGTTCGGCATGTAGCAAATCGTTTAACGCATCATTTAGTTTTCCTTTGTTGCGATAAATATTGGCTTGGTTTATAAGTGTAGGAATAAGCTTTGAGTATTCACCGGTTTCTTTGTGCTGTTTTTTTAATGCTTGATGTAAAATGGTTGTTTCATCATACAAATCCATATCGGCAAACAACAATCCTAAATCGTGTAAATATTTTTTATACTCTAACGGTTTTGTTAAAACATAAGCAAATACATCGACAATTTTTATGCTGCTATTGTCATGAATTGATTTCCAATAAGCAAGAACATCAAACCGAGCCTGTTTCCAAATAGTTTTAAAAAAATCTAACTCTGAAAGTACTGATGATAATTCTTCCCACTCATGTGCTTTTGCCAATTGGTAAGGCAGTTCATGTATTTTTCTGTCTGCACTTTTGGTACTGCTAAAATAGTCGGACAATACCTTATGGTAGTCTCTTTTTTTGTTAATTACGACCGATTGTGATTCGTTAAAATATATTGCACTTACTGCTTTTGAAAAACCGGCATGAAAAAAATCAATCAATTCTGCTCGGTTATGTAAGTAGTTTCTAACTTGTCTTAGTATTACAAGGTATTGGTTTGTTGTATCAGTTTCACTCATCAAATCAGCCAATTCGCTTAATGTTAGTCCATAACGCGAACATTCCAACAGGCAAAAAAACCGTTCAACAACTGCAATCCCATGTTCATTACTCAATCTGTTTATAACAAAACCAAACATATCAATAACAGAGGTGGGAATGTCTGTTATAAAACTTTCCAGTTTTTCAAACGAGCCAAAAACTCGTAGTTCCTCAATTGCTAACTTTAAATAAAGTGGATTTTCTGCCGGTGTTTTACCATTTTGGTCAGTTTTGTTGCTTAACAATTCTATATATTTGGTCTCTAATGTTTTTGCAAAAACATTTGGTAATTGCCGAATAATATCTTTTTGCTCATTATGGGTAAGTGGGGTAACATTTAAACTCAACGCTGTTTTTGCTTGAAGAGAGATTTTAGTTTGCCCATCTAAACTACTCGCAATAATACGAACATTGTGTGGTAGTCTGCTTGGCAGCCAACTTAAGCTATGGGCTCCATAATGCGCATCTAACTGGTTTAAACCGTCAATAAGGATAATTACCTTTTGGTTAGCCTCATTTAAAAAGCTGTGGAATGTTTCTGTTAAGCTATCAATATCAAAAGGAATTGTAGCTTTAAAATCAAAGTGGTTTTTTAATATGTGGCAAATACGTAAAATTAGTTGATAATGAGATGATGATGTTTTAGTTGCCCCAACAAAATGGGGAATAAACAGTACGTTTGTATTATTTGGGCTATTTGTATATTGCTTGTAAAATTGCGATAGCAATGCTGACTTTCCCGAGCCTGATTCTCCATAAACAGCTAACACCTTATTTTCAGTGCCTTGAGCATAGTTAGTAATTTTTTGCAGCAAGCTGCTTCTGCCAATAAATAGTTGTGTGCGATTTTCTACAAAAGTTTCATGCAAATCGTGCTCATGCAATAAATAATCGCTTTTTGCTTGTAATGATAAATCTTCAATCCTATTTTTATATTGTATCTGAATGGCTTGCTTTAGTTGCTCTTTTACCTTATTTCCCAATAATTCAAAGCTATTTGGGGTAAACCTGCCTTTGTAGGCATCATCTTCGGGGTTGGTAAGGTTAATATCAAAACTTGGCTTGTAATAAAATATGCGCTCGGGCAATTTAATAAAATGCTGAGTTATTGTTGTTTTTAAATTGGTTAGCTTGGTTTTAAGTGATTTGCTGTCTTCAAAAAAAGTTTGCTTATAAGCTGCACGCTCTTTTCTTTTTATTTTTCTTGAATTAGGAAGCGATTCCGCATCTCTAAAATAAAAAAATGAATGTGGTGCTTTTTCTTTTTCCGATAACAAGGGATTTAAAGCTGCATGTTCAATTTCAAGATGCGTTACCGATAAACCCTCTTTTTTTGATAATGATGGAAATATATTTATTGTACTTTTTGTTATTGAATTGGGTATCCAACCGTATCTGTTTCCAAGTAAACAAATAAAAAAAGGTCGGCTGTTATCAATTTCATCCAAGCATATATCCAAAACTTTTCCTGTTTCTGCTTCTTCCCTTGTTACTCCCCATCTAAGGTCAATATCAACCAAATGAAGCTTGTACTGTTCGCAGTATTGCCTTAATTCAGGAAAAACATATTTAACCAAATAGTCGCGTTCAGCATGAAAATCACGAAAAGTACTACTAATAAATACACGTACCGTTTTCCAGTTATATTTTGTGGAATTCTGTTCAGGCATTTTAATTTTATGGGTTTAGATTGGAAAATTAATAATTATTATCCAATCTGCAAATTATTTAGTGTCAGCAAGAAAACTACCATTTTTTTAAGTCTTTGACCTGTCTGCCAAGGTACGCCATGCAGGTAAGAAACGTCAAGTTCAAGCCCGCCTTAAGGTAAACCTGAACGATTAGTCGGGCAGGGCTTGCGAAGTCAATAAAATGTAGTCCGCCGCGGCGGATGACCAATTTATTGGCAAGCCTGTTTGCCTACAAGGCAGGCGTAACGAAGACATTGGCGTTTTCGGGCAAACTCTATTTATTCTTCCAACAAATCAGGTCTAAGTTTTTTAGTATGGGCAATAGCCTGTTCCATTCTCCATTCGTCAATTAGTTTTGTATTGCCTGATAGTAATATGTCGGGTACTTTCCAACCTTTATAATTAGCAGGTCGGGTATAAACAGGAGGCGATAAAAGATTGTCTTGATACGAATCGGTTAGTGCCGAGGTTTCATCAGAAAGCACGCCCGGAATTAGCCTAATTATAGCATCAGCCATAACAGCAGCAGCTAACTCACCGCCTGTTAAAACATAATCGCCTATTGATATTTCGAGCGTTATTAACTGGTCGCGTATTCGTTGGTCAATACCTTTATAATGTCCGCAAAGAATAATTATATTGGTTAAGCACGATAAATTGTTTGCTATTTTTTGAGTAAACTGTTTGCCATCGGGCGCAGTGTAAATTATTTCATCATAATTGCGTTGTTTTACAAGGCTTTCAATGGCCGACTCAATTGGCTGTATAGTCATTACCATACCCGCACCACCGCTAAAGGCATAGTCGTCAACCTTTTTGTGTTTATCGGTTGAGTAGTCGCGAATGTTGTGTATGTGTACCTCGGCAAGTTTTTTGTCAACAGCTCTTTTAATAATACTATGGCTAAATGGGCTATCTAAAAGCTCGGGTACAACAGTTAAAATATCAATACGCATATTGTAGTTTTTAATTCAAAAATAGTTTAGTGGCATTTATTAAACAAGTACAGGTACATTTTACGACAAAAATTTAAGCAATTAATATGAAAACGGAAATAATGACATGTAAAATTTGCAAAAAATGACAATATGGCATAATAAATAATCAAAAATGCTTATGGTATAGGTTTTGAAATAATTAATTCAGAGAACAGAAAAATAAAAAATAATTTAAAAACTATAGGAGGAAAAAAGATGAATTTAGTAAGATTTAATCAACCACAATTGGTAAACAGGTTAGCAAACGAAGCTTTTAACAATGGCTTATTTGGCAGTAATCTTGGTAATTTTAACGACTGTAATACAACAGTTAATTATCAGGTAAATGATAATGATACGGTTGTTGATATTGAATTTGCGGTTCCGGGGTTATCAAAAAATGATTTTGAAATAGAATTGGAAAATGAGGTTTTAACTGTTAAAACCAAAGAGAAAGATGAAAGCGATTCAAGAAATAGTTTTGCTGCCATTGAGTTTGAGAAAAAATTTGAGGTGTCGGATAGTATTAATAAAGAGAAAATAACAGCACATACCGAAAATGGTATATTGCATATATCATTACCAAAAGCCGAAAAGGCTATTAAAAAACCTGCAAGGGCTATTGAGATTGAATAGAGAAGTTTTTAAAAATTAAAAAAAAGAGGCAATGTCATTAAGACTTGCCTTTTTTTTTTGAAACATTGAGCGATTAATCAAATAATAGGCTCTATTCTTGTGTATTTTCAAACATAAATTATATTTTCGTAGGCTAAAACTATAAAATGCAGATTTAAGCATTGAATCTAACTGTCATTTAATTATTAAAGATGGAAACTAAAGGAAACGAAAACAAATCAAACTTACCTGAAGAAGGTGCTCAAGATGTTGATGTTAAAAATATTAACAACGAGGTTAATGAAGAGCCTGTAAGCGAAAAAGTAGAAAAAGCAGAAGAAATAAGCGAAGCTGCTGATGAAAAAGTTGTTGAATCGGTTGCAGATTCAAAAGAGGAAGCCTCTGAAACTGTAAAAGTTGAAAATGCAGAAGTGGCTAAACCTGTTAAGGAGAATATAGCAGAAGAAACTGTAGAAAAAGTAAAGGTATCTGAACCTGAAGTGGAAAAAGTAGTAGAAAATACTGAAGAGGATAAGAAAGATATTGACGAGAATGATAAAACGACAACTCAAACTGAAAAAGAGGAAACTGATAATAAGGTTGAGAAAAAGGAAGTAGAAGACAAAGAACCTGAAGTAAATGAATTTAAAAAAGAGGATTATTCAACTTTGGACAGACCGGCACTTCTATCTAAACTTAATACCCTTATTAATGATTATAAAGTTGAAAAAATTAGAGAAGTTGTTGAGGAGATAAAAACATTATTTTATAAACAATATAAAACTGAGGTTACTGAGGCTAGAAAAGAATTTTTAGACAATGGAGGAGTAGAGGAAGAATTTAAATTCATAGATGAATCTTCAGAAGATACATTTAAGGTTTTATATAACCAGTTTAGAGAAAAAAAAGCGTTGCTAAATAAGAAACTTGACAAGGATAAAACAGAAAACCTAAAAATAAAATACGAAATTATTGACAAAATAAAAGAGTTGATTAATAAAGAGGAGTCAATAAACAAAACTTTTCATGAATTTAGAGAGTTACAGCAACAATGGCGCGATATTGGTCTTGTTCCACAAAACACAGTAAAAAATCTTTGGGAGAACTATAACCATGCCGTAGAGAAATTTTATGATTATATTAATATAAATAAAGAGCTTAGGGATTTAGATTTGAAAAAAAATCTAGAATCAAAAATTGGGCTTTGCGAAAAAGCTGAAGCCTTATTGCTTGTTGACTCAATAACAAAAGCATTTAAAACACTACAAGAGTACCATAATCAGTGGCGCGAAATTGGTCCGGTACCAAATGAGCAAAAAGATGATTTGTGGGATAGATTTAAAAGTGTTACCACGCAAATAAACAAAAAACACCAAGAGTATTTTGAAGGTTTGAAAGAGCAGCAGGTAAAAAACCTTGAGCAAAAAACTGCATTGTGCGAGAGGGTTGATGAAATAGTTACGGCTAATATTGAAAAACCCAGAGGGTGGGAAGATAAGGCAAAAGAACTGATAGAGGTGCAGAAGCTTTGGAGGACAATTGGCTTTGCTCCTAAAAAGGATAACAATAGAATTTATCAGCGATTTAAAGATGTTTGTGATAGCTTTTTTGCCCAAAAACGTGAGTTTTATAAGGAAGCCAAAGAGGTTCAAAAAAATAATTTACAGTTAAAGCTTGACCTTTGTGTTCAGGCCGAAGCGCTTAAAGATAGTACAGAGTGGAAAAAGACAACCGTTGATTTTATTAATTTGCAAAAACGATGGAAAGAGATTGGTCCAGTTCCAAAAAAGTATTCTGAAACTTTGTGGAAGAGATTTAGAACAACTTGCGACTTCTTTTTTAATAAAAAATCGGATTTTTATAATGCGGCCGATTCGCGACAAGAAGATAATTTAAAGCTTAAACTTGATTTAATTGAGAAAGTTAAAGGCTTCAAAAAAACTGATGACGATAAGCAAAGTTTAAAATTGCTAATGGATATCCAAAAAGAGTGGACTGAAATAGGACATGTGCCCTTTAATAAAAAAGATGAAATTCAAAAACAATTTCGTGAAGCAATAAATGCACAATTTGAGGTGTTGAAAATTGACGATAAAGAGCGTGAAAAAATAAACTTTAAAACAAAAATTGACAATTGGGTTAGTAATAATTCAATGAGTAAAATTTACTCTGAGCGTAGTAAACTGGCAGTTAAGCTTAAAGAACTTGAGAATGAAATAGCTCTTTATGAAAATAATATAGGGTTCTTTTCTAAATCAAAAAATTCACAAAGTTTATTAGAAGAGGTTACACGAAAAATTGATAAAGCAAAAGAGCACATTAAAACACTAAAACAAAAAATTAGGATGCTTGACAAAGTAGATGATTAATAAGTGGTTTTATAGTTTTACTGCTGTACCTAAATGCTTTATTGTTTTGTTTTATTAAGGCTTACTTATAATTCTTTTTTAATATTTTTTAAAAAATAATTAAGGGTAAAAATGATGACAGTTGTTTTATTAATAGTTCGTTAAATTTTGAGACCTAACAGATTTTCAAAACCCGTTAGGTC
>CBDUWQ010000159.1:0-9177 GCA_965370965.1 uncultured Bacteroidales bacterium | reverse complement strand
GTTTGTACTATCGCACAGGTTTGGCGTTGGCAATTCAATGTTTAGGATAGGAGCTAAAGAATTAATTGAGGTTGATACCGTGCCTTTTGGGCTGTATAAAAAGGAGGTGTTTGAAAAAGCCGGTGTTTATAACGAAAAACTTATCCGCAACCACGATATTGAACTATCAAAAAGGATAAAGCACAATGGTTTTCATATTTGGATGGAGCCTTTATTAAAAGTTACCTATTATGCGCGCGAAAATTTTGCAGGGCTAGCACAAAATAATTATGGTAATGGGTTTTGGAATCTAAAAACACTGTTTATCACAAAAAAAATACAATCGTTAAGTTTTAGGCATTATGTTCCTATGTTTTTTGTTTTATCTCTTTTGGTGCCGTTATTGTTTGGGCTTTTTGTCTCAAAATGGTTCTATTTAATATCCTTGTTTTCATTAATATCATATTTAGGTGTGGTAACCTCACTTTGCATATCCGGTTATAGAAAAGCTAACCCTTTTTATAATTTTTGTGCTTTTGTAACACTTCATGTTTCATACGGAATAGGCTCATTAATTGGGCTATTATCGGCAATAAGATTTAAACGATAACATACATGGCATATATTGATAGATATAAAGAATTATTACAAAAAATGGGGGTTAGGTATGTGCAAATCGATAATTTATTGTTTAGGGAGTATAACCAAATTATTATACCGTTGGGGTCTGTAATTCAAAAAAAACCTATTAAACCAATTGATTATAATGGCATCTTTAAAAAATTAAAGGGTAAGATAATATGGTGGTCGTGGTTCGGCAGTGCGAGCGAAAATAGCCAATGGTACGCAGTGGTAAAAAAAAACCATACCGAAATTGATGAATATACCTCATCAAATATCCGCAATCAGGTTCGCAAGGGCATAAAGAGCAATACCATAAAAAGGATTCCTGTGGAGATGGTTTTAAACAAAGGGTTTGGTATTTATAAAAGAGCCACCGAAGACTATTCAAAGGTTACTTTATCAGAAGAATATTATAAAAAACAGATTAGTGCAACTACTGGTTTTGAAGATATAATAAATTATTGGGGCATTTTTAGCAATGGTGTATTAATAGGATATGCGGTAGTTTACTGTTATGGCAATTACGAAGCAAATATATCAGAAATAAGGTTAAGCAAAATTCACAATAAATTATATCCGTCATATGCTCTGTTCCACACTTTATCCGAAGAGTATTTAAAGAATCAAGGTTTTGAGTTTATTAGTGATGGGTATAAGAATTTATTGCATACAACTCAAATTCAAACAATGCTTATAAATAAATTTGGGTTTGAAAAAGTGGGCTTAAATCTTGAAATGGCCATCCGTTTTCCTTATAACTTATTTGTTTCCATATTGTATCTGTTTAAGGGTGTAATTAAAAATAAATCGTTAAAGGCTGTTTTTAATCTTATTGGTATTTATAAAAAACAAAAAAGGCTACCAAAATGATAGCCTCTATGTTTATATTTATTATTGAATATGCTATAAATTTTCTTTTGCTCTTTTAATTTGCTTAAATATAAATTTACGCTGATCAAAAAACAGTATTATTAAAAAACCCAATATAAGAGATATCTTTATATACTTGGTAATCAGTAAAGTTATATTGTTTTCCTCAGTTGCCGGAACCGAAAAATCAAGAATAATCTCAAAAGGATCTTTATTTAAAAATAAATCTTTTTCAATTGCTTGCTTTTGTTTGAATAAAGCAAGAACATCTTTATGGTATAATTTGGTCTCTTTTTCTCCTATTAAAAGCATTTGGCCTAACTTGGCAGTAGTAGGTCTGTTTTTTTCAAAGTACTCAATGCTTTTTAGTTTATCTAAATCAACAATTTCTTTTTGAAGTTTTGGAATCATCTGCTCTTGTTGCCTCAGCCTAATCTCGTTTCTTTCAATAACCCTTTTGTTGTTTGACAGGTAATCAATAACCTTTGTTTTAATTTTTGGTATCATGACCGTATCAAACACCTCTATCTGAATACAGAAGTTTCCATATAGCCTTTGCTTCATAATGTTGGTGTCAAGGCTGTTTAATGTTTCTAAATCTTCAACCATATCCCAACGCCCATCTTTATTTATATCTAAAACATAGGTTGCTCCAATGGCTTTTATTTTCTCCCTATCTTCATCAGTAAACTCTGCTCCATAGTTCCAGTTGTTAAGGCTCTGAATTACCTCAATATTGCTAATGGTGTGCGAATAGCCAATCATTTCGCTATGGTAATATAGTTTTGCAACTTTATGGCTAAAATATCCTATAGCAGCACCTGTAATAATAAAAAGGGCAAACCATAACGTATTGCGTAAAAAAAAGTAAAAAATCCTTTCTGCAATATTCAACAACCATGTAATCTTGTCTCCAATCCAGTTTCCAATATTTGAGAACAGTTCTATTAAATCAATTTCCTGTGGGGTATCTTTTTTTTCAGTCATGTTTATTTAGTATTTAATTTGATATTGTGGGTCAAAAATATAAAATTTTTAGAAGTAATCTATATTCGTCAGCTTTTGTTTTGTCGGTATTGTTATCATAAAATGCAATTATCTCATTAACTAAGTGTATTATAGTATCTTTGTTATTGCATGGTTGAAAATATGCCTTTTTATTCTCAAGCTTTTGCTGTTTTAAAAATACTTCGATCTCTTTTTTCCCAAAAACAATACCTCTGTTAAACGGATTTATATAAAAAAGCACCCCCTCTGCAAATTCCTTATCAAATGCAGGTTGCATTTTATCTTTATAACAGAGAATAAAATTTTTTGGTAAGGTAACACCATAAATCGGTATATCAAGTTGTTGGCAAACCGAAGCATAAATAATACCCAGTGTAATAGGCGAGCCTTTTTTTGTTTTTAAAACATGGTTTATAAAAAAACCTTGCGTATTGTTATAAGACACTTTGCTGCGTGAATACTTATACACACTAAAGAAGATATGGTTTACTATTTTAATTTTTTCCAGCGCCGTTAAATTCTCATTTATCTCTAACCAAATATCCTTTTTTATTTGTTCTATTTGGTCAAAAATATCTTGGGGTTTAATATCAGGATATTGAAATTGTGAGATTATAGTTGCTCCTTCAAGCAGGTCGTGTTGGCCGCCATCACTCCATTTTTGAAGTTTATTTTTAATATGCGACTGGTGTATTTTTTGAATTATATTTTCAATACGGGTTTGAAAAAGCTCATCTAATGAGTTTTCCCATGCTTTTTCAAGAATAGGGATTACCTCAATGCTTTGTTGTGATAATTTGTTCTTGATTACTTGAAATACATTTAAATCAGGGTCGTCTAAAAGTTGAATTAAAGCATTTATTTCGTTTTTATCCATCAATACTATTTCATTTTTTTATTTGTATTATTTACTCAAGTTTCTCATTTGTTTTAATGATATGATATTCTGTTGTTTGTAAAATATTCAAAATTATACTTACTTGAATTACAGTGATTTATAAATTCCATTTTAGATTGTGTTTAAAAAGGCTTTTTCTTATTAAAACTTTGTTTCTTCGTGCCTTCGTGGTGGACTTTACTTTTACCACGAAGACACAAAAACACAAAAATATTTTTAAATCACAAGCATTATGCACATAATCAACTCTTTACATTAATGTGGATTAGATGCAAAACTTCAGTTATTTAGGCATAAAAATATTAAATTTTTTATGCTATAAAAAGTTTTTTACTCCGTTGTCATTTGCTTTGCTGTTATTTTGCTTTGCTGTCAATAATAGCTATCTAATGGCAATTGAATAGCCACTAAATGACCACTGTGAATGACCATCTAATGACAACAGAATGACCATCTAATGACAATTTAACAACTTTTTATGTAAGTCTTTCTAAAACTTTAAGTATTAACTCTTTTACCGATTTTTTATAATTGTTGCTATACTTTTTGCTTATGCGGTTTGCAATAATATTGCACACAGTAACAGCATTGTGGTTTAAAAGCTTCGACAGTCCGTATATGGCTGAGCACTCCATTTCATAATTGGTAACCTTCATGCCTTGGTAATCAAAAGCTGTAATTTTATTGTTAATATCCTTATCTTGTATAGGTAGTCGCAAAACCCGTCCTTGTGGACCATAAAAACCGGGTGCCGAAATGGTCAGTCCTTTTCGCATATCAAAGCCAACTTTTTGCAGCAGCTCATTTGAGCCTTGCACAAAGTATGGTGAAGTAAGTTGAGGATTCCAATTCAAATGTTCCTTAAAAGCTTTTTCCATATCATTGTCAGTAATCTGGTTCCGGTTGGCGTAAAAGTTCAATAATCCGTCAAAACCAATGGCCATTTGACTTATTACAGGTGTGTCAACCTCAATATCTGCTTGTAGCGCGCCACTTGTTCCAATTCTTATGATATCTAGTTTTTTCTTCACATTTTTCTCAATACGGGTTTTTAAATCAATATTGGCAATGGCATCAAGCTCATTTATTACAATATCAATATTATCGGTGCCAATACCTGTTGATATTACGCTAATACGTTTTTTGTTAAAGATGCCGGTATGGGTTTTAAACTCGCGGTTCTGTTTTTTTACCTCAATTATATCAAAAAAGCCCGAAACTATTTCAACTCTGTCCTGGTCGCCAACTAAAATAATGGTATCGGCTATTTCTTTTGGTTTAAGATGTAGATGGAATATACTGCCGTCATTATTAATTATTAGCTCTGATTCTAGGATTTTTCTCATAAAATAATTAATTTAATGCAAGTTTATAAATAATTAATTAGCAATAATAGAGTATAAGTATTATAATAATTTTATTTTTGTAAATGGTAATTATTAATTTCTGTGTTTTGCAGTTAAAAGTAGAAAAAAAAAATGGATGCAACAACAAAGCATATACTTGTTCCGGTTGACTATTCTGATAAAGCAGTTTATGGTTTACAAATGGCTGCAAATTTGTTAAAAAATAGTGGTGGTAAGGTTACGGTAATAAATGTACTTAAAGGTGTTGACCCTGTTTGGTCAAGTTTTTTTAATGATGAGGAGAGAGATTTTTTATTGGATAAATTGAAAAAGCATTTGCAAAACTTTGCCGAGTTGCATATTGATTGTAACAAATTTGATGTTAATTGCACAATTGAAAAAGGTAAATTATGTGATACAATTCTGCAAAAAGTTGATGAGCTTGGTATTTCTGTAATAGTAATGGGAACCAGTACAGTCGATAATATCAAAAAACGGATTATTGGCACCAATGCCCTTAGAGTTGTTTCTGAAGCAAAATGCCCGGTTATTACATTAAAGCAAAAACCGCAACATAAAGCTATAAAAAGGATTATCCTACCTATGGATATTACAAAAGAAACGCGTGAGAAAGCTGCAATGGCTGTTCAATTGGCAAAAGAAAATGAAGCTGAGATTTTTATGGTTTCTGCTTATACCATTAGTGATGAAATTGTGTTGAAAAAACTGGAGTTACAGCAAAAACAGGTAGTTGAATACATTCAAAAACACGATGTAAATGTAACATCAAGCTTATTAAAAGTAAATGATAGGGTTGATGGCGTATTAGATTATATTGTGCAAAAAGAGGGCGATATCATTCTAATCACAACCCATCAACAACTTGAAATTGTTAACTCTTTTTTGGGGTCGTTTGCCAAAAGTATAATTAAAGAGGCAAAAATACCGGTAATGAGCATGGTTCCAAAAATCAAACATCATGTTGTGTTTAAGCTTCCTGCATCATAAAAAATAGAGAAAAAGAAAAGAGTATATATTATTAAACTTAAAAATAAATTATAATGAAAAAACCACAAAGCTTGCTTGTAATAGGATTAGCTGTATTGTTTGTAATTATTTTATTGGGTAATAAATTGTTTATTACCTTAGATGCTACTGAAAGAGGTGTGATTTTCCGCCCATTCTCAACCGGATTGGACAAAGAAAATATTATGGGACCGGGGTTTCATGTTATTGCTCCGTGGAACGAGGTTTATGTATTTGATGTTAAGGAGCAAAAAAGCGAAGAACCAATGGATGTTCTTTCAAGAAATGGATTATCAGTAAATATTGATGTAACAGTTCGTTTTTATCCTGTTTATAATAAAATTGGAAATATTTATGAAGGCTTTAGATTAGATTATGCTAATTTACTTGTAATACCCGAAGTACGCTCAACCGTAAGGCAAGTAGCCGGTAGATATACTGCAGAAGAGATTTATTCTACTAAGCGTGGAGAGGTTGAAAAAGCTATTATTGATGAGGCTGGAAAAAAACTTAAGGAGAATAATATTCAGATGCAAGCTCTGCTTATTCGTTCAATAAATCTTCCAAATCAGATTAAAAAAGCAATTGAATTAAAACTAACACAAGAGCAGGAAGCATTAGCTTATAAATTTAAGCTTGAAAAAGAGACTGCAGAAGCTGAACGTAAAAGAATTGCTGCTGAAGGTGAAGCTCGTGCAAATAAAATTATCAATTCCAGCTTAACACCGCAGCTTTTAAAAATGCGTGGTATTGAGGCAACTTTAAAGCTTGGTGAATCACCCAACGCAAAAGTAGTAATTATTGGTAGTGGAAAAGATGGAATGCCTTTGATTCTTGGAAATAATTAAAAGTTACAGGTTGCAGGTTACCGGTTGCGAGTTATTAATTAACCTGTAACTTGTAACTTGCAACTTTTTTTAGCTTTTCTTTCAAGTATTTCCCTGTATATGATTCCTTGCATTTTACCAAATCTTCAGGAATGCCCTCAAATACAATATTCCCGCCCGAGTTTCCTCCTTCGGGACCAAGGTCTATAACCCAGTCGGCATTTTTTATTATTTCGGGGTTGTGCTCAATTATTATTATAGAATTTCCCTTTTTAATTAAAGCATTAAACGATTTTAACAAGTTGTTTATATCATAAAAATGAAGTCCTATTGTTGGTTCATCAAAAATAAATAGCATGGGCTGGTTTTCTCGCTCTTTACCAAGAAATGATGCCAGTTTAATACGCTGGCTTTCGCCACCGCTCAATGTTGACGATGACTGCCCAAGTTGCACGTAACCTAACCCTACATCAACTAGGGTTTGCAGTTTTTTAACTATTTTATTGGTAGTTGTAGTAGATTTTACTGAAAAGAATTCCATAGCCTCATCAACTGTCATTTTTAAAACGTCAAAAATATTTTTTTTAAGATAGGTTACATCCAAAACATTCTGTTTAAAACGCTTACCCTTACAACTTTCGCATACAAGCTCAACATCGGCCATAAACTGCATCTCAATTTTAATGATGCCATCGCCTTGGCATTCGTCGCAGCGTCCACCATCAACATTAAACGAAAAATGCGCAGGTTTAAACCCCATTATTTTTGAGGCTTTTTGATCCGAAAATAGTTTACGTATTTCATCGTATGCCTTAATATATGTAACGGGGTTTGAACGCGATGATTTGCCTATTGGGTTTTGGTCAACAAATTCAATATCGGTAATTAAGTTTAAATCACCTGTTAGTTTATCAAAATGCCCCGATTGGTCGGAGTGGCCTCCGTAACGCTTTTTTAATGCAGTATATAAAACTTTGTTAACCAACGACGATTTTCCCGAGCCTGAAACGCCCGTAACAACAGTCATTGTATTTAAAGGGAATTTAACTGTTATATTTTTCAGGTTGTTTTCTCGTGCACCCTCAACTGCAATATAATTGTTCCATTTTCGTCTGTTTTGTGGTACAGGTATTTGTAATTCGTGCAACAGGTATTTTGTTGTTAAGCTGTTTTTACTTTCCATTAGTTGTTTATGTGTACCGTGAAAAACCACTTCTCCACCATTTCGTCCTGCCAAAGGACCAATATCAATTATTTCATCGGCAGCCCTTATTATATCTTCATCGTGCTCAACAACAATAACGGTGTTTCCCAGTTGTTGTAAATCTCTAAGCACTTTAATTAAAAGCTCGGTATCACGCGCATGTAATCCAATGCTCGGTTCATCTAATATATATAGCGAGCCTATTAACGCACTTCCCAGTGATGTTGCTAAATTAATACGTTGCGATTCACCTCCCGATAGGCTCGCCGAAAGGCGATTTAGCGTTAAATAGCCTAATCCTACATTTAATAAGAATTGAATACGGCTTTTAATCTCAATAAATAACCTTTGGGCAATTTTTTTGTCATGTTTATCTAATTTAATTGTTGACATAAAGCCGGATAACTTATCAATGGGCATTTCAACCATTTCAGTTATTGATTTACCACCAACCTTTACATATTGAGTCTCTTTTTTTAAACGTGTGCCATGGCATTCAGGGCATTTTGTGCGTCCCCTGTATCTCGACAGCATTACCCTAAATTGTATTTTATAGATTTTTTCTTCTAAGTATGAAAAAAAACGGTTTAAACCTTTAAAATGCATGTTGCCCGACCAAAGTAAATCTACCTGCTCTTGTGTTAACTCCGATATTGGTTTGTGAACAGGAAAATCGAATTTATTTGCCGAATAGATAAGTCTGTTTTTCCATTTGGCCATTTTTTCGCCTCTCCAACATGCTATTGCATCATTGTAAACAGAAAGGCTTTTGTTTGGTATTACCAAATCTTCGTCAATACCAATGGTCATTCCGTAGCCTTCGCATTTGGGGCAGGCACCCAAGGGGTTGTTAAAGCTGAACATATGTACCGATGGCTCTTCAAAAACTATATTATCGGCTTCAAATTTATTTGTAAATTTTTTTTTGGTTATAGTATCGTCAATAAATATATGTATTAGGCAAGTGCCATGTCCTTCAAAAAATGCAGTTTGTACCGAGTCGGCAATTCTGCTTGGTGTATCTGTATCTGTATTTACTGAAATACGGTCTATTACTATATTTATTTTGTCTTTTGATATTGAATTATCTTTAAATTCATCAATTTTTATAATCTTATTATTTATTTCTATTCTTGAAAATCCTTGTTGAGTCAATATATCCAAAGCTTGTTTGGTTGTTCTGCCATTAGCATTATTTAAAGGGGCAAGTATTAACGCTTTTGTATTTTCTTTAAAAGACAATATGTAATCAACCACATTTTCGGTATTATGCTTTTTAACCAATTGTCCCGATATTGGAGAGTAGGTTTTTCCTGCACGGGCAAACAATAGTTTTAAGTAATCGTAAATTTCGGTTGATGTACCTACTGTTGAGCGTGGGTTGCGTGTATTTAC
>CBDUWQ010000158.1:0-9234 GCA_965370965.1 uncultured Bacteroidales bacterium | reverse complement strand
GGTAACAGGGTGGCAAGGTTGCGGGATAATAAGGCAATAAGGTTTTTCATAGTTGTATTTTTAATTGTTAAATGGCCAAATTGTTTTATTGCTGCATTGTTAAAATAAGGTTTAAATCATAAATTACTATCAGCTTTTAAAAATATTAGTTAGAACTTGGTATTAGTTAAAAAAATCTGTTTGTTTCGTTAAACAATATTACAAAAAAAAAAAAACGAATAACCAAATTTTTGTTAAAATTAATATGTTTTGTTAACATAAATATAAATTGTTTCATTGTTTCATTGTTAAATTGATGATATACCATGGATTTTTTGATACCTAATATTCGCAAATAGCAAGCTCCTGTTTTCATTAATGCAACACCCAAAAGCAATAATTATTATCAGATAATCAATCAGTTACGTGGGTGTTGCGAAAAGGTGATTAAAACAAGACAAAAGCCATACGATTGTAATAATGTTTTAGAGATACTATACCGGCAAGATGCCGGTGGTCCATTGCAACCATAAGGAACCACAAGGAACACCGCCATCTTGGCGGTATGTTTTTACTTGTAAAACTTTACAACAATAACTTACTTTACAAACCCACATAGACAGTACAAAAAAGATAAAATCATGCTTAGCATGAATACAAAAAAACTTTCAATTTTTTTCTAATTGGCAATCAGTATTTTACAACCTCTCCCCCCTCACTACCGGCACCCGGACCTAATTCTATTAAATAATCGGCATTATCAATTACTGTTTTATGGTGCTCAATTACAATAAAGCTGTGCCCTTTATCTAATAAACTATCAAAAGCATGCATTAACTGTTCAACATTGTGCATATGCAGCCCTGTTGTGGGTTCGTCTAACAAAAATAGGGTAGGTTTGCCTTTACTTTCCAATAAAGTTTTGGCAAGTTTTAACCTCTGTAATTCGCCTCCGCTTAGTGTATTTAATGGTTGCCCGGCACTTAAATATCCTAACCCCAACTGTGCCATTAAATCACAGCTTTCATCAAGTTTATTGCTTTTAATAATTTTTGATAATTCAATAAATGGCAACCGCAATGTTGAGGCAATATCATGGTTATCAATTTTTACTTTAAGCACTTCATTGTTAAACCGCCTGCCTTGGCACTCATCGCATGTTTCAAAAATATCAGACAAAAAATCCATTGCGGTTTTTATGTAGCCTTTTCCTAAACATACAGGGCATTTACCCTCTTTGCTCGAAAGCGAGAAATGCGATTTTTTAAGCTCCACGCTGCTAATAACAGCCTGTTTTGTAAATTCATCTTTAATTAAATTAAACAGCCCCAAGTAACTAACAACAAAGCTTAAGGCATGACCTGCAGGTACTTTTTGTTCGGCAAAAACAACTTTATTAAAATTATTAAACCCTTTAATACTGTTACAATTTACAGGTTTTTTTAGTTTATACGTTTTATAGATAACGTTATTCAGTAAGCTCGATTTTCCACTGCCCGATACTCCACTTATTACCACAAGAGATTTTGCAGGTATTTCCACATCAATATTTTTTAAATTATTGGCCGATGCTTTTGATATTGTTATGTTATTTTTAAAAATCAGCTCTTTTTTTATTCGGTTAAAGTTGTAGCTTTTTAACAAATACTTTCCAACAATCGATTTTTTGCTTTTCAGCATATGCTTTACATCGCCTTGTTCAATAATTTTACCGCCCTGTTTTCCTCCTTTTGGTCCCAATTCAATAACATGGTCGCTGTAGCGGATAAAATCGGCATCGTGCTCGCAAACCACAATCGTATTGCCCTGCCGCTTTAATTCATATAGCATAAAAAACAGGTTGTCAATATCCTTTGGGTGTAGCCCTGTGGTAGGTTCATCTAACACAAAACAAACACCCGAAATATTGCGCGCAATACCACTTGCCAGCCTTACCCGTTGCCCTTCACCTCCTGATAGGGTTTTAGCTTTGCGTGCCAAAGTTAAATGTCCCAATCCCAGTTTATCAAGAATATCGAGCCCGTTAATAATACTGCCAACTATTACTTGTGCCGCCTTTTGCTCAATACTATTTGTGCTAAATGCCTGTGGCACTACCACTTGTTTTTTTAGCTCCAACAAAAGTTTACTTACGGCAATATCAACAATTTTATTAATGCCCATGCCAAGTACCTTATAACTCAAAGCCTTGGCATTTAACCGTGTGCCGTTGCACTTTGTGCAATTTACCTGCTTCATTACAGGCAATAGGGCTTCCACTCTTTTATCTCCTGCTTTTCTTAAATACTCTTCATTTACATGATAAATAAACCCCGGCCATTTAGTTTCAAACTCATGCACTCCCTCACGGTTTTTTCGTTTAAATTCCCATTTTACCGCATAAATTTGCTCTCCTGTACCTACAAGTGCTATCGTTTTTGCCTTTTGTGAAAGCTCATTCCAAGGTTTGCTGTAATTAATATCATGTTTTTTGGCAACACTTTTTAATGTTGCAATATATTGCCCATGCGGGTCGCCGTAAAATTTACCGGGTTTGCTGCCTGCAGCAGCGCCGTGCAAAATCGACTTTTCGGGGTTAGATATAAATTTATCGGCATCGCAAATAATTTGAAAGCCAAGCCCTTGGCAAACCGGGCATGCTCCCTGTTCGTGGTTAAAAGAAAATACCGATGCTATTGGCTTCTCTGTTGTTGAACTGCTCTTTCCTACTCGGGCATAAAGCAGCCGTATGTAATCATAAATGTCTGTCATGGTGCCCACGGTTGACCTATGGTTTTTCGAAACACTTTTTTGGTTAACAGCAATGGTGGGCATTAAGCCTTTAATCGACTCATATTTGGCTTCAGAATTTATATTAAGCCTGTTTCGCATGTATGCCGAAAAACTTTCGGCATAACGCTGCCTGCCTTCAGTAAAAAGGGTATCAAATGCCAACGATGTTTTTCCGCTGCCCGATACCCCTGCAATTGAGGTAATTTTATTTATGGGTATTTTAATATCAATATTTTGTAGGTTATGGGTTGAAATGCCATGTAGCTCAATGGGTTTGAAAAAATCAAACGCAAATGTTTTATAATTTGCATTTGAAACCAACTTACGCTGTAATGCCTGTGCGGTTTTCGAATCCTTGATTTTTAATACATCTTCAGGAATTCCCTGATACACAACCTCTCCTCCATTAATTCCGCTATGTGGGCCTAATTCAATTAAATGGCAGGCATTTTTTATAAAAAGAGGGTTTTGCTCAACCAGCACAATTGTATGTCCAAGATTTATTAATGTATCCAAATTACTGAGCATTACATTAATATCATGTGCATGAAGCCCCGATGATGGCTCATCAATAATATATAAAGTGTGTTTTTTAGGTATTTTTACCAGCCCTTTTGCAAGTTTTACCCTACGCGCCTCGCCCCCCGAAAGGGTTGACGACCGCTGGTTAAGTTTTAAATAGCCCAAACCAACATTTATTAGCGGTTTAAGGTATTTTAAAATTTTGGGGGTTTGATTAAAAAATTCTGCTGCCTCCTCAATAGTTAAATTATATATGTTGGCAATACTTTTTTGCTTGTATTTAATTTCAAGTATTTCTTTTTTAAACTGTTTTCCGTTGCACTTGCTGCAAACAATTTCAACTGAGCCCAACATTTGCATACCAATTTGCTCATAGCCAGCCCCTTCGCATTTTTCGCAACGTCCACCCTTTGTATTAAACGAGAAATGGTTTTTTTTAAGCTCTTTTTCAACCGATTGTGGCAACAATGCAAAAAGGTTTCTCAACTCATCGGACAAACCGGTGTATGTAGCAGGGTTGCTGCGCGGGGTTTTGCCAATGGGTTTTTGGTTAATTACCTGAAGTTGCTGAATATTTTCATGGTTTGTTATTTGTCTGAATTTGCCAGGTTTTTCTTTTCCGCCGTTAAATTTTTGGGCAAAATAGCGTGAAAGGGTATAATCAACCAACGATGTTTTTCCTGCTCCCGAAATACCTGTAATAACATTTATGGCGTTAAGCTTAAACTTTACGTCAATATTTTTTAGGTTGTTTGCCGATGCGCCATTTATAGCAATATAATTTGCATTGGTTGTACTACAATTTTTAAAAGGGGTTTGCTGTTTTAAGTGCAGCAGTGTTTTGCTCAATCCAATTTCTTTTGCCTCAAAAAAATCTTTTGCCTTGCCATTAAACAGCACTTCTCCACCTCTGTTTCCGGCTTCGGGGCCAAGGTCAATTATCCACTCGGCATTTCGCATTACCTGCTCGTTGTGTTCAACCAATATAACGGTATTGCCACTATTTTTAAGCTGCATAAGTATCTCTAAAAGGTTTTTAACCTCTTGGGCATGCAAACCAACCGACGGTTCATCAAAAACATATAATATACCGCGCATTTGCGTAGCCACAAGTTTTGCCAGCCTTAACCGCTGGGTTTCGCCCCCCGACAAACTACCCGATGGACGGTTAAGGGTTAAAAACCCAAGCCCGAGTTTTTGTATTGTTTGTGCTGTTTTTATTATTTCGTCAATAATTTTTTTAGCTATGCTATTTTTTTCAGTAGGCTTATTTTTTAATAAAAACCCTACCAGTTGGTCAATGCTCAAGCTTGAAAGCTCAGCTATGTTTTTATTAAACACTTTAACTTGTAAAGCATTTTCGTTTATTCTTGTCCCGTTACATGAGGAGCATGCTTTTGTACGGGCAAATCTTAATACATTGGGGTTTCTGTCGCGTATCAAAATCTCCTCCATTACCGGTATTATGCCTTTATAAAATCCTTCGTCGCGAGGTTTTGCCGTAATACCGCTCCATTTCATGCGTGACTCAAGGGTATGCTTTCCAAACGGCACCTTTATTTTTTTGCTTCCGTAAAGGATAATATCTTTTTGTTGGGGTAACAAATCTTCCCATGTGGTATCAACCGAAAAGCCTTGGGCTTGGCAAACTTGGTTTAGCACATCCATGGTTACCTGCGAATATACAATATACCCGCTTGGGGTGGTCATTGTGAAAGCTCCGTTGCGTATGGTTTTGTTTTTATCAGAGATAAGCAGCTCCGCATCAATCCAGTCTTCAACCCCCAACCCTTTACACTTTGGGCAGGCACCTTTGGGCGAGTTAAATGAAAATAGGCTGCGGTTTATTTCAAATTCATGTTTTCCGTTATAACTCCCTGTACGGGCAAAAAGTAGCCTTAACAAATCATATATTTCTGTTAATGTGCCAACTGTTGAACGTGGCGAGTTAACCATATGCTTTTGCTGAAGGGCAATGGCAGGCGATAATCCTCCAATAAATTGAACATTGGGGCGGTTTAATTTGCCCATAAACTGCCTGGCATTTGCCGAAAACGATTCTAAATACCTGCGCCTTGCTTCTTGAAAAATAACATCGTAAACCAAAGTTGACTTACCTGAACCGGAAACCCCTGTTACTACAATAAGCTTGTTGGTTGGTATATTTAGCGTTACCGATTTTAAATTATTCTCGTTGGCATTAACAATTGTAATCATAAATTATTTTTTTTCAAAAGTATTAAAACTAATAGTTTTTTGCCATTTCAAATTTCAAATTAAATCCTGTTTTGTAATCTTTAATAAAAAGCATACTTTTGCACGTTTAAATAATGTTAACAAAACGCTTAAGAAAGCATATGTCGGATAATCAAAAAACCATTAAAAAAGAGGTTACCATAAAAGGGGCAGGCTTGCATACAGGCCTATCAGTAACAATGACCTTTAAACCAGCCCATGTTGACCATGGATATCGTTTTAAAAGAATAGACTTAGAAAAACAAATTATAATTCCTGCTTTAGCTGAAAATGTTGTTGACACAGCCCGTGGCACAACTATTGCAAAAGGCGATGTGCGTGTTTCAACAATTGAACATGTTTTGGCAGCCGCCTATAGCTTAGGTATTGATAACCTTTTAATTGAAATAGATGCCCCCGAAACACCCATTATGGATGGGAGCGCAAAAGACTTTTTTAAGGTTTTAGGAGATGCTGGAATTGAAGAACAAGATGCTGAAAGAGAGTATTTTGTGGTACATGAAAATGTGCGTTATGTAAATAAAGAAAAAGGTATTGAAATTATTGCCTATCCTGATGATAAATATAGTATTGATGTATTAATTGATTTTAACTCGAAAGTATTAGGGCATCAATATGCAAGTATGTCTGATTTGTCGGAGTTTGGGTCGCAAATAGCTCCTTGTCGCACCTTTGCGTTTTTTGCCGAGCTTGAGCCTCTGTTTAAAAACAACCTTATTAAAGGCGGTGCTTTAGAAAATGCAATAATAATTGTAGAAAAAGAGTATTCGCAAGAAGAGTTTGACCGTATTGCTGACCTTTTTAATAAGCCTCATTTAAAAGCAAAACGCGGAATTTTAAATAATATCGACCTGCAATTTTCAAACGAACCTGCTCGTCACAAACTGCTTGATGTAATTGGTGATTTGGCTTTGGCAGGAAGACGGATAAAAGGCAAAATTATTGCTAAACGTCCTGGGCATTATGCAAATACCGAATTTGCAAAACAATTACGGCAAATTGTAAAGTTTGAGCAAAAAAATGGCGTAGCCCCACGATATAACCCCGACGAACCTCCTGTTAGGGATATTAAAGACATAATGAAAACCCTACCACACAGGCCTCCATTTTTATTAATCGACAAAATTATCCGTTTAGATGAAACCTCTGTTGTTGGTGTTAAAAGCGTAACCATGAACGAAGGCTTTTTTGTTGGACATTTTCCCAATGAGCCTGTAATGCCCGGAGTATTACAAATTGAAGCCATGGCTCAAGTTGGTGGAATACTTGCCTTAAATAATGTGGATGAACCCAAGGAGTGGTCAACATATTTTTTAAAAATTGATAATGTGCGGTTTAAACAAAAGGTTGTTCCGGGCGATACTCTAATATTTAAAATGGAATTAATAACACCTATCCGTAGAGGAATAGTGTATATGCGTGGTCAGGCATTTGTGGGCACAACATTAGTAATGGATGCGGAATTAATGGCTCAACTGGTTCGTAATAAAGATGTTAAAGATACTGAAAACTAATTTATAACTACTTATAAAGTCATTTTTATTTGTTAGTTTTCTCAAAAAATGAAGACAATAAAAAAATAACTCAACTGTAATGGAATATCGCTTATCAAACGTTCATGCTGAAGCTAAAATTGGAAAAGACGTTGTTATTGAACCCTTTGTAACCATTGAGAAAGATGTTGAAATTGGTGATGGCTGTTGGATTGGGGCTAATGCTGTAATAAAGAACTATACACGCATAGGCAAAAATTGTAAAGTTTTTCATGGTGCTGTTGTGGGAGCTATTCCTCAAGACTTAAAATTTGCAGGAGAAATTACTTATGTTGAAATTGGCGATAATACTACAATTAGAGAATGTGTTACCATAAACAGGGGCACAGTGGCAAAAGGGAAAACCATAGTTGGTTCAAACTGTTTGTTAATGGCCTATTCGCATATTGCCCACGATTGTATTTTAGGCGATAAAGTAATTATAGGTAATGCCACTCAACTTGCAGGAGAGGTTGAGGTAGGTGATTTTGCTATTTTAAGTGGTGTGGTTTTAGTACATCAATTTGTTATTATTGGCGCCCATGTTATGATACAAGGTGGCTCTAAAGTTGGAAAAAACGTACCTCCCTATATAATAGCTGGTCGCGATCCATTATCATATGCAGGAGTAAATTCCATTGGTTTGCGTAGAAGAAATTTCACTAATGAGCAGGTTAACAGCATTCAAGATATTTACCGAAAACTATATTCAAAAGGTTACAATACAACACAAGCAATAGAAATTATAGAGAAAGAATTATCTGCTTCAAACGAGCGAGATGATATTGTTTTATTCGTAAAAAACTCCAAAAGAGGAATTATTCAAGGATATTTTCCTGAATGAAAAAGCTGCCCTTAAGTTAAAAAAAAATACAAAACCCTATCTTTTTTAGATAGGGTTTTGTATTTTTGATTGATAAATTGAAAAAAAAATCATAAATTTGGGTCTTAGGTTTATCCTAAAGTTTAAAATTTAACCAAAATACGTTTAGTATGGAAGCCGGAAAAAGAATAATTGTTCCTTGGGATTTTACAGAGAAGGCTCAAAATGCGTTAGCACATGCCATTAAAATGGCAAAAATTCTTGATAACACTATTACCCTTTTGCATATTGCAAAAAAAGAGAAAGAAGTTGCTGTAATGATGGTGAAACTTACCGAAGTTGCTACAAAAACTCAAGAAGAAAATGGGGTTAACACCAATGCTATTGTTAAAGAAGGAAATATTTTTTCGGCTATTGGCAACTACACCGAAGAAAATGACGACATTAATTTGGTAATAATGGGCACTCACGGTATGAAGGGGATGCAAAAACTTACCGGAAGTTGGGCATTAAAAGTTATTGTAAGTTCACACGCACCGTTTATTGTTGTTCAAGACCCCCCAACCGATAAGCCTAGTTTTGATAAAATTGTATTTCCTGTAAATTTTAAAACCGAAAATAGGGAGAAATTAATATGGGCAATTTATTTTGGAAAAATATTTAATGCAAAAGTTCATTTTGTAAAACAAGAGGCTACCGATAAAAATCTTGTTAAAAAAGTAAATCATAACCTTGCATTTGCTCGCAAATACCTTAGTAAATATAATGTTGAGTATGAAATTGATACTGCTAAAAAATCGAGTACTTTTGCACAAGCAACTCTTAATTATGCCAAAGAAATTGAAGCAGACTTAATGATTATTATGACCACAAAAAACATTGGAACCCTTGATTATGTTATGGGAGCAAGCGAACAGTATATTATTGCCAATACAGCAAGAATTCCGGTAATGTGCGTTAACCCCCGAAAAGGGCAAAACTTTTCACTTGCAACATTTTAATACAGATGAGATAATAATAAAATTAGATATGAGATGGGGGTCGTTCAAAATTGGACGACCTTTTTATATTTTATAGCGACTGGTTCAAAAAGGTATTTTTTTCTGTTTTCATCAATGCAACACCCAAAAGCAATAAATAATATCTGATATTAAGGCAGTTATGTGGGTATTGCAAAAAAGTGATGAAAACAAGACAAAAGCCATGTGACTGCAATAGTGTTTTAGAGATACTATACCGGCAAGATGCCGGTGGTTCATTGCAACCATAAGGAACCACAAGGAACACCGCCATCGTGGCGGTATGTTTTACTTGTAAAACTTTACAACAATAATACCGATTGTGAATCAA
>CBDUWQ010000157.1:0-9275 GCA_965370965.1 uncultured Bacteroidales bacterium | reverse complement strand
TTTCCGTCAATCGTCAAAGACGAATTGGCGGTGTTGCAACAACGAGCCGCAGCCCGAAAAACCGCTGAAACCCGCATTACATATGACACTTTATTGCAAACAGTGTTTTTTGTATTCAGTTCATTCTTAATTCATTCAAGTTATTTGGTTAAAATTCACCAAACATGTACACTAAAAATAACAATGTTCCATAAAGCATTAATAGATTTATCGTAACTAAAAGAAAACGTTTGGGTTTAGTCAATTCGAAAGCTTTCGAGTTCCAAATAATAATCAATATATGAAATGGGATGTAAAAGTATTTTTCAATGGTAGTATTATTTACTGTTAAGCTCAAAATTACTGATATTGGAAAGAAAATAATTATCCATAAGCTTACATTGTAAATATTTAAAATTAGATGTTCAAAGAAATTTTTCTTGAATTGTATATATAGTAAAAAACTTGAAAAAGTTAATAAGACAATATTCGTTAATAAAATTACAAATTGTGAAGAAATATTACCTGTTACTACAATACCCAGAAAATCATTTGCAATTGAATAGTGTAATACAAGAAATAAAGATGCTATTGTGAAGAATTTTCCAGGACTGTAATAAAATTTCCGAAATCCATTCCAATGGTTTAAAACTAACGTTTTTGGTTGGCTTAATCCGATTCGAATATTTCGGAAAAAAGATTTTTCTAATGAAAAAACACTATCAAATAAATCTCCTAAAAATGTTATGGAATTAATTCTTCCACCTTTATAATATTGTCCACACTTTGAGCAATATTTCTCATTTATTTCACTTGAACATACAGAACATTTCATATTTTCTGTGGTTTTATTTGTGGTGTGCTTAACATTGTTTACAACGGTGGCAATATGAAAATGTTGGGCATTTAAAATACTTACTTATAAAATTACTACACCGCATATTAAATGTTATGTTGCTCAAATATACCACTTTCTGCTCAATTTTTTATATTGCGTGTTAGGCAAAGTAGCCTGCTTAATTGATTCTTGTTGCTACTTCAATATATCTATTTGAAATTATTTAAAATACGCTCTTTATCTTCATTAACTTTAGCTGATTTATGATATAGTTCTATCATAATAATTTTATCTTCTTTTTCAAAATGAGCGTATATTATTCGAAAACCAGAATTAACACCTTTCCCTTTAAAACTCTTACTGGCGATCTTTTTTATTTTAATTACACAAGTTTCTATTCCTAATCCATCAATTCTAAAACTAAAAGGAGGTCTATCATTTGGATTTACATTTAAAACTTTCTTTACAATCTCAACATCATCATGGAGAGTTCTATGCTTTTTTGAAAGTTTTTTTAAATCTTTTTTAAATTCATCAAGTTCTTCAAATATCATAATGCTTCTTCATTTTCATCATAATTTCTAACAGAAAAGGGAGATTCTCTATAAAATGCTAATTCATAATCTATTGCTTCTCCATCTTTAGATGCTAACCATGGCATATCTTTATGTGAATAATCACTAATTGCAGAAGCTGACCAATCAGAATACTGATCAATTACTTTATCTATAATATCTTTTTCACTTGCATTAAAACTTGACAAGTTTGGCTTAGTTAACGGTATATATCTTGTTTGAGGATATCCATGATAATCTGCTTTAAATCTTTTTAATTGTTTACTTACAATCATTTGATTAATAATAGAATCAAGTTTTTGAGGAACTGGACCATATGGTAATTTTCTATATTCAGCCCCACTCAAATGCTCTTCATAAAGTTCATAGTAATTGAAATCAGAAAAATAGAGCAGTTTATAAAGAAGAGTTTCTCCTACATTAGGTTTTCCTGCACATCTCTCTAATATATATAATAAAATATCTTTGAATTTATTTATCTTCAACTCTGGAACAGAAACTCTAAGTTTTGATTCTTCAACAATTTCTTCTTCTTCAGTTACTAATTCAGTCAGACTATAATTAGAAGATAAAATATTGTCAATAGATACAGATAAAATATTAGTTATTTTTTTTAGTTCAATTACAGAAAGATTTCTTTTTCCTAACTCTATTTGAGTAAGAGATGAACGAGAAATATTAAGCATCTTTGCTAAATCATCTTGAGAATAACCTTTGCTTTTTCTAAGTTCAGATATCCTTTTTCCTATTTCTTTTTGCGTTATAGTTTTCATTGTCTTAAGTTTTTTAATACAAATGTACGAAATGTTTCAATATAAAACAATAAATTGTTCTGATTTCTAACAAAAGCTCTCTTTTGCTATTTTGCCTAACTAACCGATATAATTACTTAGTCTTTGCAAGAAAACACTAAAGACAGAGTTTTCGGGCAAGAACTTAGCACTTTCTAATTTATTATTAAATAATATATCTACAATTATATTATTTTACAATAAATAATGCCGTATCAATAATTATAGTATTATTATTTAAAACTTTTTTTACTTCAATAATATATTTACCGGGTATATCGCCAACAGAAAAAGGGATACTGTTTATCTGTTTTATTTCATTTTTATTAAAAACTTCCCAAAATAGCAAATTATGTATATTTGGTTTATTGTCAATAGCTTTTGAATTATAATTGGCAATACTATTTTTTGAGAACATTTTATAATTAAAAAAAAGTCCTGAACTTGGCAACTCAATCTTGGCCAGATTACCTTTTTTTGAGGTTATTGAAATTACACCACCATAAATATAATTTGCAATAGCATATGGCTTTTCAAGCACCTCAATCCGTTCAATACTTTTTGGCGAAACACGCAACAAATTATCAATATCGACAATTATTACATTATCTAATAATACTAATGGTTTGTAAATATAAAACTCAGAATAACTGCCAAAAAACTGTAATGTGCTTCTTTTATTAACTTTGCGAATACCAACATTTGGAACAAGCTCATAAAAATAATCACCCAACGATGGCAATTCAATATAATCAGAAAGCACCAATTCAAAATCGGGCTTTTGGTAGTTAATTTCTATAAAATCATTATTATATACAGTATCGCTGCAAGTATTGGTTTTATATTGATTTTCAACAATTCCTGTTTTAATAAATTTTTCATATTTGTTTAGTACCTTATTGTTTAATTTAAAAGGAATATAGGGCAACGAAACTGTTTTATTGCAAAAATCGTTGTCAACAAGTATTTCAATTGAATCGGTTGCTAATCCTGCCGTAACCAGTAACTCTTTTTGTCCATAACTATCATTAAAACTATAATAAAACAGACCTGCCGAATCGCTTATTGTTGTAATACTTTGATTTATGCTATCGAGTATTGATATATTTATTTTTTTATTTGCCTCCGGCAAACCACTTTTTTTTGATAATAAAATTCCCGATAGTGTAATTCCCCTTGTTTCAGGCAAAAAATCCATTTTAAAAGTGCTATTACTATTTATAGGCTTTACATTAATATTTTTTGCATTAAACAGATTATATGGTAAAACAGAAACAAAAAAAAGTTTTAAATTATTATTTTTTGATAACACCTTAGCATGCAGGGTACTACTTCGTAATATATCTTTATTATCAAAAACCACATCTTTTTTATTTGCTAACAAAAAATCTGTTGAGTCTAAATAAAATATTGGTTTATAGCTTTTTGCAGGTGGCTCAACTGATTCCGCTGTTCTGTAATTAATAATCTTAATAGGTCTATACTCATATGTTTTAACTCCATAATTCCTCATCCACCTTGTATAGGTTTTTATATAATAATAACCCGATGGAATATTCTCAGGTATTTCCAATACTCCTTCAACTCCATCTACCTCTAATTTTAATTTATTTTTTACTAAAGGTTCACCATTATAAGTTATTAATTCAACATATACCACATTGCTCCATTGTGCATTAGGCAAATAAGGTTTATCTGCATAATAAATATAAAAATGTATTTTATCATTTGGTAAGTATGTGTCTCTATCGCAAAAAAACTGTAATTGCTCATTAAATTTATTATGATTAATTTTTATATTATCAGGTTGCGCAAAATTCTTGCTAATAGTAATAATAACTATAAAAACAATAATTGCTATTTTAAAAATTTTCATCCTATATTATTATTTGTTAATTTGTTTTTCCTACTATTCCCAAAAATCAGGTTTTTCAATAAACCCTCCTGCTTCGGTGCAATCAAAACATTTTTTTGAGCCCGAATAAATACCATTAGGATTTTCAGGTGGTGGGGCAATATATATTGGCCAGTCAGCCGGACCTGAATATATAATATCCATTCCTTCAATGATAATAGGGTCACAAAATAAGTCTTTAAACTCCAGTTCCTCAACATGTTCAATAAATATACGTTTTGTTGTTACGCTTGACACACTAAAATACCCTAAAACCTTTTCAGAAGGGTTTGTGGTACATTTAATATTACCTACAATATTTGCGGGCTGTTTATCAAACAAACCACCGTTCTCCTGACTATTTTGTTTAAGTAAATCCCAGTATCTATAAGAGTTTTGCGATAAACTAAATTGTTTTACCAAAAGGCTGTATTTAAATAATAACCTTTGTGATGAGTTATCGACATAAATCAAGGGAGCCTTCAAATACTCTTCATCAACATATTGAGTGGTTACTGAATATAATTCTCTAACTAAACTATTTTTGTAACAAATAAACTTTGAATAATCAGCAGGCATCTCATCAAACCATTGTCCTGCCCAATATCTTTTTATTGGCCATGTGGCGTGATATTCATACGTTTCAATTAATTTCCATCTATAAAACTGGCTATAACTGTCATCAACTTTTAAATCAACATAAATTTGAACACCATCGCCCATTTGTTGTGTGCTTTGATTGTATCTAGGCTCGGTAAGTTCATAATAAACACTATCCACTTTAGGACAAAAAGTCATCTCTTCATATCCCGATTCATACTCTGAACCATTGGGTGAAGTTATTAATACTTTAAAAAAATTTCCAACCACAAGCTTTTCCATAGGTATTATCCCTTGATAATGTCCGTCTTTTGTTTCATAAAAAATATAGTGGTCGCCAGACTCATCAATAACAAAAACATCACAACCCGAAAATGCATTTAATCCATAACTCTGCACATCAATTGACCGCGACAATATTATTTCTTGATTCTCACTTTCATTGGTAATTATTCCATCAACCACAAGTAATGGAACAAAGTCCAATTGATAGTCATTATCGTATCTTTCAATACACGAACTGCCAATTATCAGTATAATTAGCAGAATTGCAACCGTATATTTATTTATTTGCATAGTTGCCTAATTTAAAATTCCATGATATTGTAAATATTGGTACCCCTATTACAGAATACTTATAGCCATTTATAAATCCTTTTTCCGACTTATAATATATATTGTAGGGGTTTTTTCTACCTGTTAAGTTATACACATTAATCATCCAGTAACTATGAAGGAGTTTCTTCTTTTTTAAGTTCCCCTCAAGTGTTAATGCAACATCTATCCTAAAATAATCCGGTACCCTAAATTCGTTTCTATCAGAGAAATCAACATAGGGGGCATCTTCAATATAATATATTGATTTTGGAATTGTAATAGGTCTTCCTGTACTGTATGTAACTGTAGATGAAAAAATAAGCCTTCGGTTAATATTAAAATTTGCTACAATATTTAAAACATTGGGCTTGTCATAATTTGATGCATATTTTTCACCGTTATTAATTTTGTCCCATACATTTGGTCCATCAACATGCACCACCGATCTTGAATATGTATAGCTAATCCAACCATTTAGCCTCCCCTCCTCTTTTGCCAGCATAAACTCAATACCATAGGCATTTTGATTGCCTTGCAAGGTCATTGTTTCTACTTCTTTGGTATTTATAAAATCGGCACCATCCTTAAACTCCAATATATTGTTTTGCTTTTTATAATAAACTTCGGTTGAGGCTGTTAAGCCAAGACTTAATATGGTTTGGTAATATCCAACAGAACCTAATTGTGAAAACCCCGGTTTAATATGATAGTCGGCTAATTTCCATTGATCGGTTGGCGCAATTGAAAACGAACTACTCAATAAAAACATATACTGGCTCATTTGGTTATATGCCAGTTTAAGAGAACTTAATCTTGAGGTTTTTATATCTACCAAAAACCGTATCTCGGGATTTGAATAATTAACAACACGTTCGCCTTTTTTAAAAATTTTCTCATCAATAATGTTATCTACATTTTTCTCAATGTTATCAGGATAAATGTTTACGGTATCGGGTCCAAACCTTGAGTAAAAACTATACCTTATGCCTCCAATTAATTTTATTTTATTTGATAGTTTAAATTCATCTTCAACATAAACACTACTCTCTAAAGCCTGCTCAATACCCAAAAAACTGTATTTACGAACAGATTGTTCTCCCATTGGCTCTATAGCCCCTCTGTCAAGATTATATAAAATATTGTTTACTCCAAAAGTTAATTTATGTTTTTCAGAAATTGCATATTTCATTGATAGCCGCGATTCTGCGTGGCTAATATCATATGCATGTGAATACGATTCTGAAATACTATTCCAGTCTTTACTTGAGAAGATATAATTTGAATAAATTAATGAGTAATCTAGTTTAAACTTTGATGAGAACCGATGATGATACCTTAATCCTAATCCAATATTATCATACTCATACTCGTTTAAACTGTTCATGTTAAAAAAATCGTGGCTTGTATATCCTAAAATCTGAATACTATTTTTATTATTTATCTGATAATCAAAACCAACTGTGGCATCATAAAAACTAATACTGCTATTTCTTAATTCAGGATTTGGTAATCGTTTTAATATCCAATCGGAGTATGATGACCGCCCGCTTACAACATATGATAATTTTTCTTTAATTATTGGTCCTTCAACCTCCAAA
Organism: uncultured Bacteroidales bacterium; assembly: GCA_965370965.1. GTDB lineage: Bacteria > Bacteroidota > Bacteroidia > Bacteroidales > SZUA-534 > GH45. The sequence goes on along the minus strand of CBDUWQ010000157.1, from coordinate 2,403 downwards.
TTTGCCGATATTGGACTTATTCCTCCTTGTGCAAAAATATTATGCTTATTGCCTTTGCGCGATTCTGCTAAAAGAATACTTGATAGCCTTCCTCCTTGGCTGGCAGGAACATATCCTTTATACATTGAAAAATCATCAATAATAGCGGGATTAACTGCGGTAAAAAAACCAAAAACATGAGATGTATTGTATAATGGTATTTGATTAATGTATAGCATATTTTGGTCAGCATTTCCTCCTCTAACATTTATACCGCCTGATGCCTCACTAACACTAACTACTCCGGGTAACAATTGAGATATTCTGACTATATCGCGCTCGCCCATAAGCGTGGGCAACTGTTTAACCATTTTTATGCTTATTTTTTCAAGTCCGGCCTGACTTCCTCTTTTTTTATAAGTTTGTGAAGATAAAACAGTAACCTCATCAATATTTTGAACAGCCTGTGTCATCCCAAATTTAAACTTTCCGTCTGAGAATACCTCAAACAAGCATTTCTCATCTTGCATACCCATGCTCCTAAACTCGGTTGAGTATTTTCCGGGCTTAAGGAATATTTCTAAAATTCCATCAGCGTCAGTAGCTGCCCCTTTCTTAATATCTTTAAAAAATATTGTGGCTCCAATTATAGGTTCTTTAGTATCATTTTGATAAACATATCCCATTATTTTAACCCTTTTCCCCTTATATGATTGCGATATTTTACCAACCCTTATTGTTTTTTTCTCTTCTACTTTACGTCCTTTCAAATAGTTGTTTTTTATATGCTTTTCAGAATCATCATTTACAGAATAAGTTATTAATGTATCAATATCAAACTCAGGATTATAAATCCATTCATTCTTTTTTTCTATAATAACAATAATGTCAGGTTCAATAAAAACATAACTCAACCCTGAAAATAACAAAGCTTTTTTCAATACTTTATCAAGTGGCAAACTATCCTCTTTTATGGTAACTGTTTTATCTTTAACCCAATTGCTATTATAAAATATATGAATTTTAAGATTGCTTTCAATTTTACTAAAAAGCATTGAAGTGGGAACATTATCCATTTGCCCTTTTATATAACTATTTAAAACCTGCTGGGCATTTAATTGTATTGATGCTACAATAACTAATAATATCAATATTATTTTATTCATTATTTGGCAGTTCATATGAGTTTAAAAAATCAAACAACATTTTTAATTGGTAACCATTCCATTTTTTAAACCCTACTCTTTTTTTCTTAATATAATTTTTAGCTACCGGTTGAATATTGTGTGGTAATAACTTTAAAAAATCCTTTTTACTTGTAAATTATACAGGTATGCCTTTAATTAATAAATATTTTTTACTTATTAGTTTGCTATAACCAAATCCCGGATTACCTGGTCTATTCTCAAAGCCATATTTTTTTTTATACGACAGAATACATTTAATATCATTAATGCATTCAATGTCCTCATAAAACTCTTCTTTAATTGAAGCATATCTGTTTTTAACAAAATATTTATCTTCTAAATAAAACCAATCAATCTTTTTCTCATCTAACATTATTTGGCGCTCTGCTCCAATATTATCATTATACACCAGCAATAACCTTTGATTGCTTACATTATATTTTAAAAGCAAATTAGTGTATATATTATTGCCATATTTTATTTTGCTAACTTGTGCATCGGTTGTAAACAAAAAAGGGTTACCAAAATCACACCTCTTATTTGCCATGTACAGTTCACCTTGATATAACAATTGGTTTTTCTCATATTTTGAATCAAAAAAAACATATTGTTTGGCAATGCTTTGAGTATTAGCATTTAATGAAAATAATAAATGAGTTACAATACAAATAATCAGCACCCTAATAAAGCTATATTTTGCCTCAATCATATTTAAAATCACTTTTATAGTTTAATTCTTTCTCTTATTTAGTGGTTGCCCGAAAACACGGAGTTTTCTTGCTGAAACTATTTACAATTATAAAAACACGAAACTAACATTTTTCCCTTAACAAAACATATAAACATAATTTTATTATGTATTTAGCCTCCATTTGTCTGTTTTATTAGCTTTAAAATAAAATATATTCTTTTGCAACTTCATTATTAATTATTTTTTCACTTCTTAAATTAGCAAAATCCATAGCTGATGAGAACTCCCAATCACTAGCATTTTTAACTATTTTTGCTTTTACCGAGTTTTGATGTATATAATTAAAACAAATTTGAGGGTATTGTTTTTCAGGAGTGCTTATGTGTATTTGAGTGCCACTCTTTGTATTGTAGTATGATGGTGTACCATTTGTGCAATTAATACACTCAGCCTTGGTTTTTTTGACGAAAAAAATGTTCCAGATGTACCTTCTTGCTTATTTATTGCACGTGTATAAGATGCTAAAAGTATCCCAATAAATTTATT
>CBDUWQ010000156.1:0-9410 GCA_965370965.1 uncultured Bacteroidales bacterium | reverse complement strand
ATTGAAATACCACCACTGGGCGACTTTAGTGTTTTTGATATAAAAATTACTCAAACCCCCGACCAGTGTATAACCATATATTTTTCGGACCCGATTGACCAAAAACAAGAAATTAACGGATTGGTGTATTTGCGCAACGCAACCAATGTGAGGCTAATCATAAAAGAGAGTTCAATAAAGGTTTACCCAGTAACACGACTAAAAATATCAACAGAATTAATAGTTGAGCAAGGCGTGCAAAATGTAATGGGTTATAGTTTAAAAGAGAAATATACGCGTACAATTGAATTCTCAAACATTAAACCTGCTGTAAAATTAATTGGCAATGGTGTAATACTACCTAATTCAAATGGTTTAGTATTTCCATTTAAAGCTGTAAACTTAAACGGGGTTAATGTTAAAATAATTAAAGTTTTTGAAAATAATGTATCTCAGTTTTTACAAAACAATCAGTTTGACGGAACACGTGAAATGCGCCGTGTTGGCCGCATTGTTTATAAAAACGCCGTGCCTTTAACTTCAAGCAAGGTAATAAATTATGGTAAATGGAATACCTTTTCGCTCAACCTTTCAACACTTATTGATGCCGAGCCCGGAGCAATTTACAGGGTTCATTTGAGTTTTAACCGCAGCCAAAGTTTGTACCCATGTACCAACAATACTGAAAAAATGGGCGAAAATGCAACACCCTTTATCGAGGATAAAGAGATTGCAAAATACGACGAACCCTACAATGGTTATTATTACTACGATGATTATGATTACTACTATGGTAATTATAACTGGCGCGAACGCAAAAACCCGTGCTCTGACTCATATTACATGAACAGAGACAACTTTGTGGCACAAAATATTTTATCTTCAAATATGGGTATAATTGTAAAAGGGTGCTTATCAAACAAATATATAGTTGCAATTACCGATTTATTGTCAACCCAACCACTGGCAAATGTTAATGTTGAAATATACAATTACCAAAACCAGCTTATGGATAAAGGCGTTACCAACAATGATGGGTTGGTTACAATACCATTAAGCAGAAAACCATTTTTACTTATTGCAAAAAAGGATAAGCAGCGTGGCTATTTACGTTTAGACGATGGTTCAGCTCTTTCGCTAAGCATGTTTAATATTGGAGGACAAAAAAACAAAAAGGGCGTAAAGGGATTTATTTATGGTGAGCGCGGTGTTTGGCGACCCGGCGATAGTATTTATCTGACTTTTATTCTTGAAGATAAAAATATGTCGTTGCCAAAAAACCATCCTGTGGTATTTGAACTTTATACACCCGAAAATCAACTTTATCAACGTAAAGTTAAAACTACCGAATTAAATAGCTTTTACGATTTTAGAACAGCAACAAAACAGAGCGACCTCACAGGCAACTGGCTGGTCAAAATCAAAGTAGGTGGTTCAACATTCTCAAAATACCTTAAAATTGAAACGGTAAAACCAAACCGCCTTAAAATTGACCTCAATTTTGGGACAGATATTCTTAAAAAAGGGGAAACACCCCAAGCCAAATTAACAATTAAATGGCTGCATGGTGCCATAGCTAAAAACCTAAAAGCCGATATTGAACTCAAATTATCGGAAGGGAAAACTGCTTTTAAAGATTTTCCTGATTACATATTTGATAACCCATCAAAATCATTTGAATCAATAGAGAAAAATATTTTCAATAATAAGGTTGGCGGAAATGGGATAGCATTAATACCAATAAAAATTAGTGTAAGTAAGAATGCCCCCGGAATGTTAAGCGCAAGGTTTAAAACTAGGGCTTTTGAAAAGGGCGGCGATTTTAGTACCGATGTTTTTACCATGAAATATTCGCCTTATAAAAGTTATGTAGGTGTTAAAGTACCTAAAGGCAAAGGATGGAATGGTGCATTATATTCAAACGAGCCAAATATAATACCAATTGTTACTGTAAATGAAAAAGGAGAACCAATAAGCCGAAAAAAAGTTAAAATTGAGGTATATAAAATATACTGGCGTTGGTGGTGGGAACAATCGGACGATAACGACCTTGCCAGGTATGTGTCAAACAAAACCAAAAATATACTATTAACCGACTATGTTGACACTAAAAACGGCAAGGCACTTTACGAACTGAACTTTAACCAAAACACATGGGGACGTAAGTTAATTGTTGTAACCGACCCCGAAAGCGGGCACACAACAGGGCAACTATTTTACACATCGTACAAAGGGTGGTGGAACAGCTCAGAGACTGATAGCCCTGGAGGTGCCGAAATGCTTACCTTCTCAACCGATAAAAAAACATATAATGTTGGCGATAAAGTTAATGTAGAACTGCCGGCATCAGAGCAAGGCAGTGCATTTGTAAGTATTGAATCGGGCTCAAAAGTATTAAAAACTTTTTGGGTTGACATTAAAAACAGTAGTGGCAAATTTAGTTTTAAAGCCGAGGCTGACATGGCTCCAAATGTATTTTTGCATATAACCTATATTCAGCCACATAATCAAACTGCCAACGACTTGCCCATACGTTTGTATGGCGTACAACCCATTGGTATTGAGAATCCTAAAACGCATCTTCAGCCTATTATTGAAATGCCCGATATACTGGAGCCCGAAAAAGAGGTTACTATTGAAATTAAGGAGGCACAAGGCAAAAAAATGACATACACAATTGCAGTGGTTGACGAAGGATTACTTGATTTAACACGTTTTACCACACCAAATGCATGGAGTGATTTTTATTCGCGCGAAGCACTTGGCGTAAAAACGTGGGATATGTACAAATATGTAATTGGCGCTTTTACGGGCGAAATGGCCGGGTTACTTGCCCTTGGCGGCGATGAGGAGATTATGAATAAAACAGGCAAAAAGGCAAATCGTTTTAAACCGGTAGTGCATTTTATTGGCCCAATTGAATTAAGCAGTGGCAAAAACAGGCACACTTTTATAATGCCTAATTACGTAGGCTCAGTAAAAACAATGGTGGTAGCAGCAAACAATGGTGCATATGGCAAAACCGAAAAAACTACCCCTGTAAAAAAACCTCTAATGGCAATTGCCACATTGCCAAGGGTTATAGGTCCCAACGAGAGTGTACAGCTTCCTGTTACAATTTTTGCCATGGATGAGAAGATTAAAAATGTTACTATAAAAATTGAAACCAACGGATTGTTTACTATTGTAAGTGAGAAAAAGAAGTCTGTTCACTTTAAGCATCAGGGAGATGAAACTGTTAATTTTAACCTAAAAGCTACCAAAAATATAGGAGTTGGCAAGGTTAAAATAATTGCCACATGCGGCAAAGAAAAGGCCGTTTACAATATTGAACTTGATGTTAGGCTGCCAAACCCACGAATTACCAAAATTATTGATGCTGTAATTGAGCCCAACAAAGAGTGGAGCAGCACCTATAAAGCTGTTGGCATAAAAGGCACAAATAATGGTGTGGTTGAAATATCGAGTATGCCACCCATAAACCTCGAAAAACGGTTATCATACCTTATCCGCTATCCTCACGGATGCATTGAGCAGACAACTTCGTCGGTTTTTCCACAACTGTATCTTAACCAACTTATTGATTTAGATAATGACGAACAGCAAAAGCTTGAAGATAATATTAAAGCCGGCATAAACCACATAAAAACTTTTCAGTTAAGCAGTGGCGGGCTAACTTACTGGCCAGGGCAATCGGGTCATGCCAACGATTGGGGTACCAATTATGGCGGGCACTTTATGATTGAAGCCCAAGCACTTGGTTATAGCTTACCTCACGGTTTTATTAAAAATTGGGCTAAATATCAAAGCAAAAGAGCTAACGACTGGTCGGTTAGTGAATACCGCAATAAGTATTATTACCAAAACAGCAGCCAGTTGTTGCAGGCTTATCGTTTATATACCCTGGCTCTTGCCAACAAACCTGCAATTGGAGCTATGAACCGTTTACGTGAAGTAAACAACCTATCGTTGGCTGCCAAATGGCGGCTTGCAGCGGCATACTACCTTGCAGGGCGCAAAAAGGCAGCAGTACAATTAATTGAAAATTTAAAAACCAATATTGATGCTTACACCGAGTTATCGTATTCGTATGGCAGTGATACGCGCGATGAGGCTATGATATTAGAAACTTTGGTATTGATGGAAAAGAAAAACCTCGCTAAAGATGTTCTAAAAGATCTGTCCGATAATCTGTCATCAGAAAAATGGTACAGTACGCAAACTACAGCTTACGCATTAATGGCAATTGCCAAATTTGTTGGCCCATCCAATAACAAAAAGGTACTTAAATACGAAGTAACAGTAGGCACATCAAAAACTAAAAAGGTAAACACAACAGCAGCAGTTTCGCAAACAAAATTAAATATCAATGAATATCCTAAAGGCAATATCAGCATTAAAAATAGTGGAGAAAAAATGCTGTTTGTAAAAGTACAGCTAAATGGTATCCCTTTAACAGGAGATGCCACCAGCTCAGCAAATGGTTTAAAAATGGAGATTCGTTACCTTGATTTAGATGAGAACATAATTGACCCTGCACAACTAACTCAGGGTACCGATTTTATTGCTGAGGTAATCATTCAGCATCCCGGCATACGGAATAATTATAAAGAGATGGCGCTTACCCGCATATTTCCGTCAGGATGGGAAATACGCAATTTACGTATGGAAGGCGGCTCTTCAAAATTTATTAAAGATGTTCCGCAATATGAGGATATTCGCGATGACCGTGTATATTCATATTTTGATATTAAACGAAATACTATAAAAACTTTTAGAGTATTGCTAAATGCAGCATATATAGGCAAATATTACCTGCCAACAGTATATTGCGAGGCTATGTACGATAACTCAATAAACGCAAGCATTGGCGGCAAATGGATTGAGGTAATTGCTATTGAGTAAATTTTATATAGTACTTGCTCTAAATACTGCTTGCCAGAAAACGTCAATTTCTTCGTTACGCCTGCCTTGTCGGCAGACAGGCCTGCCAATAAATTGTTCATCCGCCGCGGCGGACTACATTTTATTGACTTCACAAGCCCTGCCCGACTAATCGTTCAGGTTTACCTTAAGGCGGGCTTGAACTTGACATTTTCTGACTAAGCACTCAAAAATACTGAGTTTTCTTGCTGGCACTAAATACAAAAAAGAGGTAAAAAGGAGATAAAACTTTTCAAAATTCATCTTTTATTCTACTTTTGATACCCTAAAAATTAATTATCAAAAATTTAATTATGAAGAATTTATCTATAGTATTAAACGTAGTATTATTTGTAGGGTTGGGTGTTCTGTATTTTTTGCATTTTAATGGCAATAAAACAGGTAACAATACCAACTCACAAGAGACAATTGCAACCCAAACAGGTAATTTAAATATTACTTATGTTAATATTGACTCGGTGCTTTTGCAGTACAATCTTGCTATTGAACTAAACGAGTCGCTTATAAAAAAGCAGACCAATATGAAGTCTAAACTTGAAAAAGATGCAAAAGAATTTGAAAAAGATGCCCAGATTTTTCAAGATAAAGTGCAACGTGGCATATTCTTGACTCAACAAAGAGCAGAGGAAGCTCAACAACAACTTATGATGCGACAACAAGAGCTTCAAAAATTAGAATATGATTACACCAATCAACTGTCAATGGAACAGCAACAAATGAATGCCCAGCTTTTTGATAGTGTTTCTAATTTTATTAATGATTTTAATACTCCTGAAAAATATCAAATAATTTTAGGACATTCACTTGGTGGCAACCTGCTTTATGGTGCAGAACATTTAGATATTACAAAAGAAATTGTTGAAGGGTTAAACAATAGGTACAATACAAAAGATTAAGAATATTATTTAGTTATTTATTACCGTCCGTATAATGCGGGCGGTTTTTGTTTTATTGAATGAGTAATCTGCTCACAAAATATATTGAAAAACAAGCTATTTACAAGCAATTAATTAATCCGTTGCCACATCAGCAACTAAAACTAATTGTAGTAATTCCTGCCTATAATGAGCCCAATATATTTGACACACTTGAGTCGTTAATAAAGTGTAGTCCTGCAAAATTTCCTACCGAGGTTATTATTGTTATTAATCATTCCGGTGCAACACCAAAACCAATAATTAACCAAAATAACAAAACCTATTATGATGTTTTAAAATGGGTTAGAAATAAACAAACTGAGCAACTTAAATTCCATTGTATATTAAAAGGCGATTTACCTAATAAACATGCAGGTGCAGGTTTAGCCCGTAAAATTGCTATGGATGAGGCCATATGCAGGTTTAGCTTAATAAACAACAGCAATGGTGTTATTGCCTCATTAGATGCCGACACCTTGGTGTCTGAAAACTATATTTATGAAATACAAAATGCTTTTGCAGATAACAAAAAGCTTAACTGCACAACTTTTTATTTTGAACATAGGTTAACTTCCATCCTTAATGAAAAAAATAGGGAAGCAATAATTTTATATGAACTGTATTTAAGATATTTTAAACAAGCATTAAAACAAACAGGTTTTCCATATGCTTTTCATACCATAGGTTCGTGTTTTGCTGTAAAAGCCTCGGTTTATGCCAAACAGGGAGGTATGAACCGCAAGCAAGCAGGTGAGGATTTTTACTTTTTGCATAAAATTTTTCCGTTGGGCGCTTCGGCAGAACTAAATAATATAAAGGTATTCCCCTCATCGCGACCGTCAAACAGGGTACCTTTTGGTACAGGACCTGCAATTCAAAAAATTATGGAAGATGGTGAGTTTCTCACTTACAACCCTGTATATTTTAATCATATAAAAAGCCTGTTTAATTATATAAAATGCTTGTATATGGTAGATACCGGCATTATAAAATCAACCTTTAACAACTTGCACTCAACACTTCAGCAGTTTATTGGCATTGAGGCTTTTACACAAAAATTAAATGAGATTAACAGTAATAGCGCTTCAAAAAATACTTTTGAACAACGTTTTTTTCAATGGTTTAATGCTTTTAAAATTATAAAGTATCTGAATTTTGCACACCTAACAAGCAAGCGGATACCTGTGCAGGAATCTGTTAGTATATTTTTAAGATTAAATAATAACTCCACCGCCAAAACACCATTTGAATTATTGAATATTTTTAAGGAGATGGAGTTGGCAAAAGATAGCAATAACAACTAAACCACTATGGATTTAAAGTGCCATAGGTTTAGCTTCGAAAGAAATTCGTTTAGTAAAATAACAAAAACCAAACTACAAATTACAAACAATATTCAATATCTAAAATATCAAAATCCAAAAACAACATGCCCCTAAAAGCAAAAGAACATACTAATCGTAGATTTTTGAAATTTGTTATTTATTTGTGTTTTATAATTTGGAACTTGAGATTTTTAGAAGCTAAAGCAAGATGCACTAAAGTGCATAGTTTTATATAGAACTGCCAAGGTGCTTTTTCAGTATAGCTTTAAGCGGATTAAAAAGGCGTACAATAAGGGGCAAATCCTCGGTAATAATTTCGGCCGTGCCCAGCATTTTTTGCGAAAATGGCAACACGTAGCCGTAGTTGGTAATTAGCGTATCGGGCAATATAATTTCAACAACATAGCTTTGTTGGCTGGGCACCAACGATATAGATGAAACCGATGCTGTTATCATGCCAAACTCCTGATACGGATAATTATGAAATTTTATGTTTACCTGTTGCCCTATTTTTACCTTACCCGCACCTTTTACGGGCAATGCCGCACGCCCTAATATTGTTGATTGTTTTATGGGCAAAACGGTAAATACCTCATCGCCGGTTTTAATATATTGGTTTTTGCTCCAAATATTGTTAAATGCCACAATGCCGTTTATGGGCGAAATTAACAAATAGGTATCGTACCACCATGCTAAACGGCTAACGAGGTTGTTCAGCAGTTCCGACAGCCTGTTAAGAAAATCCTGTTTCTGTTTTATCTGCTCCATTTCCATATCAACAATCTGCTGCTCTAAATCCTGAATCAGAATACGTGTATTAACCTCAACCGAGCGTGCATTTTCAAGCGACAATCGGTTTTGCAGAAGTGCCTTTTTGCTCTTTTCGTAATCCGATAGTGATATTACATCTTTTCGGTACAATGTAGAGTCGCGTTTAAACTGGTTTCTTGCCAAAGTATAGTCTTGCTCTTTTAACTTTGACTGTTTTTGCATTAATGAGCTATACTTTTCTAACTCAACCATTTTATTATTTAGTGAAACTATTTTACGGGGCAGATAATTAAGCTCTGTAAATTGCAAATAATCTTGCGATACTTTCAAAAACGACGAATAGTTATTTTGAATTTCGCCCAATTGCAATGTGTCTGCAAAGTTTGCAAGCCATTGTATTGAGATGGTATCATTAATGCTTTTGCAATTATTTAATCGTTTTTTTATATGAAGAATATGATTTAGGTTTGCAGGGTTTTTTATAACTGCCAACAGTTCATTAGTATTAACCCTTTGTGAATCGGCAACAAAAATATGCGACAGGTTTCCGTTGGCTTTTGCCACAAGCATTACAGGTGGGTTTTTCGATACCACCTCAACAGGGGCAGTCAATATATCGGGGTATTTAAAAAAGAAACTACCTGCAAACAGCACCAATATTACCAATAGGATAACAGTAATTCCATAGCGTATTATTTTGCGCGGAACATGCCCGAGTATCTCTTGTACCTCCTCTGACCTTATTTGTATGTTGTTTATTTTATTTAACATTATAATATATTAATACGATAGTACACTGATTTATTATGATTATTAAGATTTGTTAAGATCATAACAAATCTGCGTACTATTTAATTATGTTTTTTGTATTCTGATGTTAGAACACGACGTTTCCGTTCAGCTTTTTTTCCAAAATTCAACAACAAGCCCACTTCAATATCGGTTGCCCTTAAATAGTTTACTAACTGTGCTTCATGTTCAGGAATCAAAGCTTCAGCAGCCTTTAACTCAACTATCACTTTATTATCAACAATAATATCAGCAAAATAATCTCCTACTTTTACGTCATCATAATAAACAGTTAGAGGCACTTGCTTTTTACAATCCAAATCATACTTCTTCAATTCTATCATCATTGCATTTTCATAAACCTTTTCTAAAAAACCATAACCTAAAGTATTATAAACATTATAAAATGCTTTAATTATTTTACCAGTAATGTCGGAGTGTAAATAATTGCTATTCATAATTACATTTTTTAATGGCAGTATGATTTGCACTGATTGTTATAATTTATTAGTACACTAATTTGTACTGATTGTTATGATTTATTAAAATCACAATATTATCCTAATAAACCGATATCTTTTTTTTTTTACAGCGAAGCTGCTTTAAATCATAACTTATCATATCAATCATATATTACCAATAGGATAACAGTAATTCCATAGCGTATTATTTTGCGCGGAACATG
>CBDUWQ010000155.1:0-9532 GCA_965370965.1 uncultured Bacteroidales bacterium | reverse complement strand
TAATACCATTTTAAAATCAAAATTACTGGTATAATGCCGATGTAGAATCAAAACTAATAGAAATACTAATGAAGTATATCGGTAACTTTGATTCGCAATCGGTATAATACATTATATAAAGCGCTCAATTTGGGTAATAATCTTTAAAGATTGTTTTTTTGTACGCCCTAAAGATTCATAATAATCGGGGTGTACAAAAAAAATTGCAAATTATTGTTCCTTCGGAAAAAAGGCTTCGTTAGGTAGGATAGTCCTCTGCTTTTTTGCGGCAATTTTAATTTCGTATGTTTTTTTGTATTTATTGGTTAACCTGTTTTCACGCAGCCAAGGGTTAAGCTCTTTTAAAACCTTATAGTTAATTCCCATATTATAAGCAAAATCGGGTAAACTGTTTATTGTTGTGTCTATGGTAATTGTTTTATATTGTATTTCAGGGTATTTCTCATGTTCATTAACTACAAAGCCATATTTTTGTGGCGACTCTAAAATAAGCTTAAGTGCAATTAACCTAAAAACATATCTGCCAGTCTCCTCTCCTAATATCAAATCGTAATAATTATCGGTTTTTTGCCTCACTATCTGCCTCGATATATTTCGTCTCCCCATATTATATGATGCTGCTGCCAATGACCAACTACCATATTTATTGTATGATTTTTTCAAGAATTTTGCTGCTGCGTATGTAGCCTTTTCAAGGTGGTAACGTTCATCAACCTCTTCATTTACCTCCAATTTATAATCTTTGGCCGTACCTTTCAAAAATTGCCAAAACCCCGCTGCATTCGATGGCGAAACCACATTGGCCAACCCGCTTTCGGCAACAGCAATATATTTTAAATCATCGGGTACACCCACCTCTTTTAAAATAGGTTCAATTACAGGAAAATACCTATGTACCTTTTTTATAAAAATAAGGGTTTGCGATTGCCAGTATGTATTAATCAGCATCTCCCTGTCGAGACTTTCATATGTGTCAAAATTTTCAATTGGAACATTTTCTCCTGCAAAAGCCACCTCATTTGGTATTTTAACCGGAATTATGGAATAGTTTTCGTTAAATGATGAAGGTTTATTTGATAATTCGGATGTATTATCAATTGATGAAAAGCCATAAAACAGTAACCCAAAAACACAAATCACACAACTTATAATTAAAACTGCTTTAACTCTATTCATAAAAACTATTTTTTTTGTTTACTGATTTTTGTAATACTAAACAGGGTTATTAACACAAATAGTGCCAATATGCCAAGAATCCAAACAGAGAATGCAATTTTTTTGTAGAATAATATAACATATACAGCAAAACAAATAAATAGTAGGTTTGTGAACATTAATACCCAAGCAATTTTTTTGTCAGATAACCCTAAATATGATAAATGATGGGTTGTGTGGTCGCGTCCGCCAATAAATGGTGATTTACCACGAAATAGCCTGTTTATGGTAACTGCCGTGGTGTCTGAAATTGGTATTATAAAAGCCATAAAAGCCAATAAAAAAGGATATAATGCAGTATGGTTAGGCATTTGCGGGCTATTCCAAAAAACTTGTATTCCAATTATTGCCAGCAGAGCCCCCAAAAACTGCGAACCGTTATCGCCCATATACATTTTTGATGGATTCCAATTGTAATACAAAAAGCTGATTAGCGAAGCCAAAGCCCCAACAGATATTATTAACAGAACGCCCGAAAATGGTTGTATAACAAATAAAACAAATATGGCACCAAGTAATATTGTACTGCTTACCGATGTGGTTATAGCATCCATATTATCGAGCATATTAATGGAATTCATTATACCCACAACCCAAAAAATTGTTAGTAAATAATTAAGCCATTGCGATTCAAATATTTGTATATAAAGTCCTGAGTAAATTAGTATAATACCGCTTAAAAACTGAAAAATAAATTTAAATCCGGGAGGGGTATTTAGCATGTCATCAGCCATGCCCATCATAAACGAAATAGTTATAACTATTAGTATTCCAAATATTTCACTTTTTATAAGGTCGGCTACATCAAAAAAAACAACATAGTTTATAACTGAAAACAGAAAGGCAGCATAAAAAGTAATTCCACCCAATATTGGTTTTGTTTGACTGCTCCATCGCTCAGCACTAATATTGGCTTTTTTTATTTTGTAGCGTTCGGCACGTATCACAAAAAACCTATGCATCAATAAACTTAAAAACAGGGTATATATAAAAAATATGAGTAGTTTTATTTCAATTGTCATTTTTTAAGCTTTTGCAGTTTCCGGGTAAGTTTTTTACCAATAGTAGTATCTTCCTCATCTGTGTAGTAGCCCGAACCATATCCATAGCCATAACCGTAACCGTACGATCCATATCTTCGGCTATGCACATCAACACCATTTAAAACAATTGAAAGGTTGTCCATTTTTTTATTTTCAATAAGGTTATTAATGTTGTCGATAAAATGACGTTTTGAAACATTGGCTTTCATAACATATATTGGGTAATTTGCTCTTTGTAGGTTGCTCAATGCATCTGTAACAATACCAACTGGAGGTGTATCAATAATAATAATATCATATATCTCTTCAAGTTCAAACAACAGATTCTCCATCTGTTTGCCCGCAGCCAGTTCGGCAGGGTTGGGTGGCACAGGACCTGCTGTAATATAGTCAAAATTTTGAAGCTCCGATTTTTCAATACATTCACCCAAATTATGTTTGCCAATAAGTAGTGTGCTTATGCCCTTTTCGTTTTTTGTATTAAAGCCAAGGTGAATTCTGGGTTTGCGCAAATCAAGGTCGAGCAGTATAACTTTTTTGCCCGATATTGATAATATGCCAGCCAGGTTTATTGCAACAAATGTTTTTCCCTCGCCTGATATTGTTGAAGATACTGTTATTATTTTTGTTTCGGCACCATGCGATATAAACTGAAGGTTTGAACGTATGGTTCTAAATGCCTCAGAAAAAATAGAATTTGGTTTTTTATCTACCAACAACTGCGATACCGGAATTTCTTTTTTAAAAATAGGGACTGTACCTAGTATAGGTGCATCGGTATAGTTTTGAATAACATTTATTGACGGTATTTCATCGTATAGCAGATATCGAATTAAAATGTAGGCTGCACCCAATAAAAAGCCCACAAGGATAAATACCGGATAGGTTGTTTTTTTTATCGGTAAAACGGGGCTATGAGGTACCATAGCTTTTTCTAAAATAGTATTTTGAGAAACGTACCCTGCCTGTGAAATAAGATATTCAGCCTTTTTTTCTATTAATTTATGGTAAAAACCTTCATTAATCATATATAGTCGCTCTAATTTACTGTATTCTAATTCATTAAAGCTCTTATCTCCAAATAATTTCTTTTCGTATTCTGTTATTTTTTTACCATAATCGTTTTTCCTGTTTTGTAATCTTATTATGGTGGTACTTATAAAATCTTTAAGCAACTGTTTTTGGTTTTCAATTTGCTTTTCAATAATTTTTATTTTAAGGTTATCTGGTGTAATATCATTTAATAGCTCTTCTTTTTCATTCATTAATTGTTGCATGTTATTTAAAACGTTTACAACAATGGCTTCTGATTTTGTTCCGTAAAGTGATGCAATTAATTCATATATATTCAAATTATCTTTATTTGATATTTGCTTGTTTATACGTTCAAGCGCTGTAAGCTCAAATTCAAGATTAATAAGTTCGTCTTCAAATTCATTTATTTTTGTGGTAAAAATCGGGAATGGCGATCCGGTATTCCTATATTGCTTAATGTCTATTTTATTCTTTTTTTTGAATGTATGAATCTTTTTTTCTGTTTCGTCAAGGTTTTTATAAACCACCTTTAACCTATCCTCAATAAAAGCCAAAATATTTTCGGCACTCTCTTTTTTTACCTCAACATCATATTTTAGGTACTCTTCGGCAATTGTATTTGTAATATCTGTCGATTTTTCGGCATTATGCCCCGAGTATAAAATTTGAATTGTTTGAGCCGACCTGTTTAATAGTGATATTTGTAAATTGTTAATGTGTTTATTTACAATATTAAGCGGGTTGTTTATCACAAAATAGTAGTGGTTTCCTTTATAATTTTCTTTTTGGTATTCTATTGAGCTATAATTGATAATCTGACAACGGATACAGCCTCCTGAAATATTGGTCCATTTATTAATTTTAAATTCTATCTCCAATTCATTATTTCCACTATAGGTGGTTAATATTGCATTATTAATGTCTTTAAATTCAATGTAATAGGGGTTATCGTATAATGCAGCGCTATTTGCTTTCCATTCAATAATAAAAGGACTGTGGTTATAAAGTTCGGTTGCTAAAAAAGTTCCTTCAGCAAAATACGATACATCCAAGTCAAGTTTGTTTAAGGCCCTTTTAATAAACTCTTTTGAACGTAGCAGTTCAATTACTTTCGATATGTCGCCATCTTGGTAAACATTTTCAATATCTAAAACCCTTGTAGTTCTATTGCTTTCATTTATTTGAATAATACTAAGGGCATTATAAACCGGTTGTGTATATCGCAGGTATAAAAAAGCTCCAAGTATTGATAGTAATATCAATACTAATGCAATCCAAGAATTCTTTTTCAGAATTTGAACAAAGATTGCTATATCAAACTTATCGTTTATTAATGGGATTTTGTCTTGCTGCATAAACAATAATTATAAGGCCTGAACAGTAATATAAAGTAAAATAAAAGTATTAAACAAAGTTATATATGGCATCAATTCATTTAAAACACGTGCTGTATATCTCGGTCGTTTTTCAACATATATTATGTCGTTGGCCTGAAGTATTACATTTGCTTTTTGCATCTCTTCAATGCTCCTAATATTGTACATATATACGTTTGGATTTTCTAAATCTCCACGTAATAGTTTTATTTTGTACGACTTGCTAAAATCGTCAATACCTCCGGCTTGAGCCAAGGCTTCAATCAGGGTAAATTTTTCGTTTTCAATACTTAACACAGTTCCGTTTGTACTACCCGATGTAAATACTATAACCCTGCGGTTGGTAACTTTTACCAAAACAAAAGGTTTTTGGTAGTATTGACTGTATTTTTCTTCAAACAGCTCTTCAACTTTTTTAATTGTTAAGCCCGACACTTTTATTCTGCCAATTGTTGGAACCTTTACCAACCCATTGTATTCAACTAAATATGGGTTTATGTTACGTTGATTGTTGCCTACACCAGATGAGCTTTCCATATCTATTAATTGATATCCGTCGTTTGTGTAAATCCGCACATCCAATTTGTCAAAAGGTTTTATTATGTACTCATCCTCCTCTTTTTCAAAATCGGTAAACTCATAGTCCGACTTGGTTTTAAACATTATGCTTGGGTTTAATACCTTGCACCCGGATATGACCGAAGACAACATTATTAAAAACAGTAAGGGCTTTATAAGTTGTTTTGTTCCCATTGTAAATTTAATTTCTTTCAAAAATATAAATTTTCTGCAAGCAATTGCTGAATTTTTTTATTAATTAATCACTTTTTACTAACTACTTACCCCTTATTGCTAACTACTTTCTTCTAACTTAATAACCTGTCATACAACCGCTCCATGTCTGTTGCCAATCGCATATAGTGAAATTTATCTTTTACATGCTCCCAACCGTTTAATTCGTATAATTGTCTTAACTGCTCATTGTCAATTAGTTTAATTAGTTTTTCTGAAAAATCATTAACGCAGTTATTTTTTGTTAAGGTGGCTGTTTTATCAGGAATAACTATATTCTCAATACCTCCAACATTGGTGCTAATAATTGATTTATTTGCGGCCTGTGCCTCAATTAAGCTTACTGGTGTACCTTCGTTTAACGATGTCATGGCAACAATGTCTAACCCGGGATATGCCAATTCAATATCTTTTATCCACGATGTAAATGTAACTGTTGCCTTTTCCGAATATCCATTGTTTGCCTCAAAAAAGCTGAGATTTAGGCTTTTGCATATGCTTTTTAAATCAGCTTTTAGCTCGCCATCGCCAATTACAAATGCCCTGATTTTTTTTTGCGACTTTTTTTGTGCCTCGTTTATTGCTTTTAAAAAAAGCTCATGGTTTTTTACAGGAGCCAAACGCCCAATAATACCAATAGCTACTTCATCATCATTTATTTTATAGGTTTTTCTAAAATTTTTACGCCGTATAATTGCATCCTCCTGAAAGCGCTGTAAATCAAAACCCAAGGGTATTACTTCAAATTTATCGGGCTCGGCAATTTTATATATTTCAGATAGCTCCTCTTTTTGTTTTTCGCTAATGGCAATTATTTTTGAGCATTGGTTGGCAAGTCCCTGTTCAATATTTATGAAAAAATTTGTTTTTGATGAGCCAAAGTACGAGTGAAAAACATGTCCGTGAAATGTGTGAATAATAACAGGTACTTTATTTCGTATTGCTGCCAGCCTGCCTATGGTACCTGCTTTTGATGCATGGGTGTGAACAATATCAGGTTTAAACTGCTTTATTAATTTGCTGATTTTACGGTATGCAATTAAATCGTTTGTGGGGTTAAGCGACCTGCGCATTTCGGGAATAATAACAGGGTCTATGCCAAGTCCTCTAACAATGTACTCCGAACTTCCTTCAGCTGCATCTTTAACACCGCCTACCAGTATAGTGTCATAATTACTCGAAAGGTATTTTGTTAGGTAAGCCGCATTGTAAGTCGGTCCTCCCAAATTAAATCTATTTATAATTCTTAAAACTTTTGGCATATCATTATAAATGAGCTTAAAAAGCTAAACTTGTGTTGGGTTAAAACAATTTAAACATACAATTATATGCAATTTAAGTGTTTATGTTAGATTAATTATATGAGAAGGGCAGGTCTATTGATTAATCCATGTATTTTTTCCACCAATGTTGAAAAACAAGCATTGCCCAAAGATGTGCCTGAATATCGCCTGGATTATTTGAAAACAGCCTTTTTTTTAATTTTTTAATTTCAGAGAGGTTAAAAATGCCTTGATGCTGAATAAAATCATCATTCAAATAGTTATTGAACAATTCATCTTTTAGCTCAGTTTGAAACCACTTAATAAGCGGAACCTCAAAACCGTGTTTTGAGCGTTGATATATTTCAGGCGGAAGCTCATTACGGTATGCATCTTGCAAAATACGCTTTCGCATTTTTGGATTTATTTTATACTCATCGGGCAACGAAAAACTAAAATCAACTAAATTATGGTCTAAAAAAGGGGTGCGTATTTCAAGGCTGTTTGCCATGCTCATTGAATCAACTTTGTGTAACATGTCACTTACTAAAACCAATTGCATATCGGTATATAAAACATCGCTTATTGCCGGTATGCGCAACATGTGTTTCAATATTTCGTTTTTTCTTATTTTGAGCTTATGGAGCAGTGTTTGGGTAATTAGCAAATTATTTGCATCCTCTTCAGTCTGTATTGTTGCCCATTTCCAATATCTCTCTTTAACATTTAACTGTAAGCCCGATGCATATTTTTCAAGTTGCCTTATAGTATTTGATGCTTTGCTGTTTCTTGATTTTGGCAAAATTTTCCATAGCGGATAACCCATTTTAATAAGCGAGGATTTAAAACCACCATGCATAGCTTGGTAGTGGGCTTTGTGCTTATTGTACCCCGATAAAAGCTCGTCGGCACCATCGCCCGATAGTGCAACTGTAACATGTTTACGGGTGTGCATGCTTAAAATGTGTACCGGTAGTGCCGATGAGTCGGCAAAAGGCTCGTCAATATAATCTAATACCTTGTGTAGGTTTTCGTATAATTCATTATTGGAAAGCTTAAAAACTGTATGGTTAGTTTTATATTTTTTTGCAACTAACTCGGCATAACTTGTTTCATCAAAAAATGGCTCGTCTTTAAACCCAATCGAAAATGTGTTAAGGTTATCGGTTAACTTCGATGCTTCGGCTACAATTACCGATGAGTCAACACCTCCGCTTAAAAAAGCACCAAGTGGCACGTCGGCTACCATTCTTAGTTTTATTGACTCTTGCAGCAATTCTTTAAATTTATTTTGAGCATCGCTGTAGTTTAAACTTGTTGTTTTACTACGGTTGTAGTTAATGTTATAATACTTCTCCTTGTAAACTTGGTTGTTTTTAATAAACAGAAACTGCCCAGGATTTAATTTTTGAACTTCATTAAAAATAGTATTTGGCGATGGAATAAAGTTAAATTGCAAATACTGGCTAATTGATGTTTTATCTAAGTTTTTTGGAATTCCGAGCTCTACCAAAGCTTTCATTTCTGATGCAAACATTATTTTATCTCTATCGTGGTAATAAAGCAGTGGTTTTATTCCAATTCTATCACGTGCAATAAAAAGAGTGTCTTCACGGTTGTCGTGAATGGCAAATGCAAAAAAACCATTTAGTTTTTTCAAGCAAGCTGAACCTTCAATAATATACAGGTACAATAAAACTTCGGTGTCTGAATTTGTTTTTAATGGCAGCCCCTTTTTTTTAAGATACTCACGAAGTATTTTGTAATTATAAATTTCGCCATTAAAAATAATGGAGTATCTTCCGGTTATATCAAACAGAGGTTGCGATGCGGCATCGGTTAAATCAATAATTGAAAGCCGGGTGTGTCCTAAACACACCTTGCCTTTTATAACAATATCTGATTTGTCGGGACCCCTTTTTTTTAAGGTTTTTACCGATTTTGAAACATTTTTAAAATAAGATTCACCCTTTTTTGAAAAGGCATAAACACCTGTAATGCCACACATTGTAGAAAGGTTTTTTTTAGTCTTTGTAAGAAAATATTATTTTCTTACCGACACTATTAAAGTAAAGTTTTGAAGAAAGATACAAACTTTTTATGCGGATATGACACTAAAACCCTTGAATAATTATTTATCCCTTTAAAAGGGGCTTTTACAAAATAGTCTAATCCTACGCTACCTATGTGATGTTGAAATAGATGCTCGGTAGAATAATTAACAACCGAGAAAATACCCAAAGGCTTCGATTCTTTATAAAATTTGTTGGCCAATAATCCGTTTTGGTATAAAAATTCGATGTTTTTGCCAATATCGGTTGTTGTTTTTTGTTTAAAAACCGATACTGCCTGCTTACCTTCGTTGGTGGTTAATAGTTTTGTAATAAGTGTTTGGGCAAAGCTATTTACACCGTTGGTTGCATACAAAATACGCAAAGCAGCTTCATCAATAAATTTTTTATTGTTACTGTGGATAAAACCAATGCGCTGCCCGCTTAAACCCAACGATTTGCTAAAACTCTCAACTATTATTACATTTTCAAATTGCAATAACTGTTGGTAAAATTTGTCGGAACTATCATAAAACAAGCGGCGGTAAGGACTATCTATAATAATAGTAACGCCATTAGTATTAAGAGTTTTAATTAAATCAATTAGCTCGCTGTCGGGGTATTTTTCGCCCATAGGGTTTCCCGGATCACATATTATTACAGTTTTGCCCTTAAGCTTTTGGGCTATTGATTTTAGATGTTGATAGCTATTATAACTTGAAAATGGAAGCCCTCTTAAATTGCACAACTGAGCATAG
>CBDUWQ010000154.1:0-9532 GCA_965370965.1 uncultured Bacteroidales bacterium | reverse complement strand
ATTCAAGTCTTTGACCTGTCTGCCAAGGCACGCCAGGCAGGTAAGAAAGCGTCAAGAATGAGGCTTTCGCAGTTTTGATTATCAGGAGTTTAATATTGTAAATGACTGAAATCAAAACAAGAGTAACGAAATTATTGACGTTTTCTTGCAAAGACTAAGAAATACTTTGTATATATGAAGTATCTTATTACAGGGTTAGGAAATATTGGACCTGAATATTTTAATACCCGACATAATATTGGATTTCAAGTATTGGACGCTCTTGCAAAAGCGTCCAATCTTGTTTTTACCGATAGCCGAAGATCCTTTAAGGCAGAATTAAAGCATAGGGGAAGAACTTTAATTTTGATTAAACCTACCACTTATATGAATTTAAGTGGCAAGGCCATAAATTATTGGCTTCAAAAAGAGAAAATACCCATTGAAAATTTGCTTGTTGTTGCCGATGATTTGGCATTGCCTTTTGGTAAAATAAGAATAAGGGCAAAAGGCAGCGATGCAGGTCATAACGGTTTAAAAAACATAAACGAGGTTTTGGGTAGTAATGCTTATTCGCGTTTGCGCTTTGGCATTGGAAATGATTTTTTAAAAGGACGTCAAATTGATTTTGTGTTGAGTGATTGGGATGACGCTGAGAAAAAAGAGCTTCAAGAGAGGATTGATAAATGTATTGAAGCTATCCTGTCGTTTCCTGTTATTGGAATTCAGCAAACCATGAACCGGTTTAATAATAAATAGGATATGTTTAAAAGTTCAAAGTTTAAGGTTTAAAGGTTAGAAGAACTTTGAACTTGAAACCTGAAACTTGAACCCTTCTAACCTATTCCAAAACCATCTTATCATCAGTTTTGCAATACTTGCAATAACTATCTTTAATAATCTGATTCTCAAAGATTTTGAATGAGAATTTATCGCCGTTAAAAAGTTCACAAAAACGCCTTGGGTTAAGTTCTCTGCTGCGGTTCATTGCGTAATTAAACCTTTGGGTGTGCATTCGCATGTTATATCGGCTGCAAAGCGACACGTAGGCATATAGCAATTCTTCGTTAGCATTAGGATGAAATACCCATGGTTCTAAAGTTTTTAAAGCAAAAGGGTAATCTTCGTTTTCAATAAACAGTTCGGCAAGTTTTAACGAGTTTTGTAGTGTTTCGTCCCTTATGTCAACAATATTTTTTATCCTATCAATACATTCCTCCTTTAGTTTATTATTATGAACAACCGAATCGGCATAATTAATTATTTTAAACTGAAGTTTAATGTTTAGTCCATCTACAGTCTCTTTTCTTAAGTGTGTATAATATAATCGGTCAACCCGTGTTTGTAAGTTAGAAACTTCATTGGGGGTAGCAAAAGGGTTTGTTGTTATTTTTAAAAACAGGTCATTAAATGCAATATATTTATTGGACGAATTGAGTTTATTAAGTTTATCAACACTTGCAATAAAATCATTTTTTGGTATTTGTTTAGTGTAATATTGCACCCACAATTTATTCATAGCCATTCCGGCATATTTTTTTTCATTAGGAATTTGAAGTTGGCTTAAAACATCAGGTTTATATTGGTAATTAAGCACCTTCTTCATAATATATTTTTGAATAGATAAAGCCATAATTCTATTGTCCTCTGATATTGCATTATGAAACTTTTTAAGAACATATGGCCGCTCATTTTCGCCCGATATATCAAAAGTAACCTTCATATTAATTTTAGCATACCTGTGGTTTTTCAAAACAGGTTCAAGCTCTTTATTTATTTTGTAATCGCGAATATATGCCTGAGCCTCTTCCATGCTCATTGATGCCATAATGTTATGTTGTGTATTTTGTATGTCTTTTTTAAAATCATCCCAGTTGTAGGCGGTAATAATTTTTGTCTCAATCATATTGGCTTGACGATCATTAAGTGCTTTTGTAATGCTCTCAGCACGTTTTTGTTGCAATATAATATTCTCTTTATTAGTCCCTTCAATTGAGCTGTATGCTGTTATCTGTAAATTATATATTAAAAAAGATGGTTCGTTCAAAAGCTTCAGAAAAGGTTCAATATCAGCAGTTTCATAGGTGTATTTTTTATTCTCAAAAGGTATTTTTAGACTTAGCTGCATTGAGTCGGCTATCGGTTTATACGCAAATTTTGAGTTTATGGTAACGGTATCGGCTAATAATTTAACCTTACGGGTATAGGTGCCCGATGTTTTAATCAAAAAACTTTGAGGTACTGTTTGGCATACACTTTTATTTTTTATTATTACAAGGTTTAACTCGTAGTTATCAGATATACCTTCGGGTAAAATAGCCAGTTGTGCTTTAAACCCTTTGGGGTTTTTATCGGAATTGGCAAGGTTGTTTTTAAATAATTTTTTTGAATATATGCGTTTAGTCAAAACACCCTGATTAAATAAATTATGATCAACAATATTGGGACATGTACAGTTAAATTGCTCTTTTTGCAGAATATCAACAGCAAGCCCATCCTTTTTTTTGCCAATAAGTTTTTTTAATGAGCGCAAATCATCAGTCTCAAAATAGATGGCATTATCTTCAATATACAACCCCTTTTGTAAATTAATTAAGCCTTTATGGCGGTTTACCCTTTTGCAAAAAATAGGGTCGTTGGGTTTAAGTCCATTAGTTTTATTTGTATAGGGTATTTGTAGGTTAGATGCGTATTTAGGTCCTTCGTTAAATGATTTGTAGTTACCAAGTACTACCGAGGTATATACTTTGCGTTTACGCTCATCAAGTTTTACACTTATGCCAATTAGGTTATGTTCGTAACCTTCAAAAAGGCTGACCTTTTTTGAGCTTTTAAACCATCTAAAAACAATATCGTCGGCAATTTTTGCATAAGTGTATGGTATTTTACCTTTTTTAATACTGTTTTTTGATGTTAATTCCTTTCCATATCTTGAGCCACCAAATGATTCAATTCTATCTCCTGTTGTTTTGTTTGTTTTATCATCTCTTATAATATCGTCATTTTCTGCTAATGCCATGTATTCAGCCTGTTCTTTGGCAGTTAGTTTAAGTAAATCGTTTTTTTGTTTTTTTTCGAATCCCCTTTTCTCCAAAAGGTAGTTTATTTGGTCAAAAATTATCTCCTCAATTACATTTTCATGAAAATGATCTGGGTCTGACTCATCTTTTGAGCTTATTACCAACTTGCCAATAATATAGGTTTTATCAATTTCTTGGGCAACCAAATTAAACGAAACAAATTGAAAAATAGTAAAAAGATATAGTATGCGTAAATACAAAGTGATATGTAAATTATTTAACAGATGCATTATGCAAAATATTTTTTCAAAGTTATCATTTTTAATTATAACCTGTATTATGCACAAATAAAAATTTTGTCATAATCAAGGTTTAACCTGAGAAGCTGTCCGCCGCGGCGGACTGCGAACAGGTTATAACCTGCCTTGCCGGACAGGCAGACGCTGAGTATGGCAAAATTTAATTTGCCTTTGGTGAATTTTTTTAAAATTAATATAAAATAGTATAATTACATATAATGCAGTGTATTAATAAGATATATGCTTTTTGCTAAAATTCATGCATAATATTAGGATAACTGTATAATGCTATAAATATTATTTATAAACTGATTTATGCTTGTAAAAATAATCGCTAACTTTGTTGTTGAAAAAAAAGTTAATAAAGTGGAAGCATCAGAAATACGCATTGATAAATGGTTATGGGCAGTTCGTGTTTATAAAACTAGGAGCAGGGCAGCCGATGCGTGCAAAAAAGGCAAGGTGTATGTAAATGGCGACAAAATAAAACCTGCACGTACAATAAATATAGGCGATGTTATTGAGGTAAAAAAAACACCCATACTATTTAGGTACGAGGTAAAAGAACTTCTGAAAAACAGGGTGGGGGCAAAGCTGGTTAATAATTACTTGATAGACATTACACCCGAGCAAGAGGTAATAAAATTAGATATGGTGCGTATGAATATAGGTGGGTTTCGCAATAAAGGAGATGGAAGACCTACAAAAAAAGAGAGGCGGTTGCTTGATGATTGGCAAACAGTGTAGTTAGAGTCTGTCCATAAAGTCCGACTTCTTTGTTACGCTTGCCACTAAAATGGTCTTTTACGAAAAGTAAACTCCCATTTTATTGACTTCACAAGCCTCGAATTCGAACTTTCTGAACCAGTCTCTGAGTTTATAGACAGACTATAGTTAGGTTTAGACTTAATGTATTAGTGCATTATCAGCAATAAAAACAATATTATGAGTAAAATACTATTTGGTATTATTGTAATGTTAATAGGGTTTGTATTATCGTGCAAGCTTGAGCATATTGATTACCCTCCCGAGCCTTATATTGAATACATTAGTGCTGAGGCAACAATTGGTCAAAATGCATTAAATCAAAGTTTGGTTAAGGTAAAACTCATTTTTTATTTAATTGATGGAGATGGCGATGTTGGGCTTACTGAATTGGATACAATATACCCATATGATGCAAATTTTTATCCAACGCTTTATGGTTTTGTTAATGACAGTTTAAAGGTTGATACAACGCTAATTGCCGATGAATATAGAATACCGTATGTTGGCGATTTGGGACAGGATAAAACACTTAAAGCCGAGATAATTATTGATTTTGAATACCCGTTTAACGATATGAATCCCTATCCATATGATTCTATAGTTTATTCGTTTTATATGGTAGATCGTGCATTAAACAAAAGCAATGTGGCATGGACAGATACCATTGTTATTCCTTAATCCAAACATTATTAATTAAATAGTTAGCAATAATTGCTCAATTTGAGTTAGAATCAATAATCAATAATCATAAATCGTACATTGTTAATAGAGGTGACCTTAAATAAATAATTTAAAATATTTTTACACATACCGGTATTTATTTTAACAATAACCGCATGTTTTATTCGTTATTGAGTAATAAAATCAAAATATTATAATATTTTTGAATAATTATAACCAAATTAAAATTACACTATTGTGAAGAAAAAACTTTGGATAGCTGCCGGTATTGTTGGAGGGTTATTGGTTGTGTTTATAATTTTTGGGGGCTCAAAAGATGATAAGAATGTTGATATTGAGGTTAAAGTTGAATCGGGGGCTTTTAAAATTGAGGTAAACACCACAGGTGAATTAGAGGCAGAGAACTCTACCAAAATACTTGGTCCATCGGGTTTGCGCATGATTAGGGTGTGGAATGTGAAAATCTTAAAGCTTATTCCTGAGGGTACGGTAGTTGATTCGGGCGATTGGGTTGCATCATTAGATAAAACAGAGGCAACTGATAAGTTAAAAGATATTGAATCGGAAATTGAAGTTGCCCAAAACAGATATACCAACACTATGTTAGATACAACCCTTGAGTTAAGAGGGTTGCGCGATAATTTGATAAACCTTGAATATGCATTAGAAGAGGCTGAGATAAAACTGGAACAATCGAAATTTGAGCCACCGGCAACCATACGTCAAGAGGAAATTAACCTATCGAAAGCAAAAAGGACGTATAACCAATCAATTGAAAGCTATAAGGTAAAGGTAGAACAGGCCAAGGCAAAAATGAAAGAGGTAAATATAAAACTTGGCAAAGTTATTCGTAACAAAGAGAATGTGGCAAAGGTTTTAAACAGTTTTGAGGTTATGGCGCCAAAACCCGGTATGGTTATCTATAAACGCGATTGGAATGGCAACAAGGTAAAAGAGGGTGGGCAAATAAGCGCATGGAATCCTGTGGTTGCTGAATTGCCCGATTTAAGCCAAATGATGTCGAAAACCTACGTTAACGAAATTGATATTAGCAAAATAAGTGTTGGGCAGGTGGTAACCATTGGTATTGATGCTTTTCCCGAGTTGCAATTTATTGGTGAGGTTACCAGTGTTGCAAATATTGGAGAGCAACTGCCCGGTGGCGATGCAAAAGTATTTGAGGTGCTAATAAAAATGCACGATACCGATTCAATATTAAAACCGGCAATGACAACTAATAATTCTGTATTAATTGTCGAGTATGATTCCGTGTTATCATTGCCTATTGAGGCTGTTTTTGGTAACGATTCAATAAACTGGGTTTATCAATCATCGGGGCTTTCAAAATTTAAACAACAGGTAGTTGTTGGAAAATCGAACGAAAACAATATGATAATTATAAAGGGATTAAATGAGGGTGATGTTGTGTTTATTTCGGTTCCTGAAAATGCCGAAAAATTAGAATTACTCTCTATTGAAACCGATTAGCATGGAAAGATACTTTCATGATATTGCTATTGCCTTGGAGGCCATACTTACCAATAAAATAAAGTCGGTATTAACTGCGCTTGGAATTATTTTTGGTGTAGCTGCTGTTATTAGTATGTTGGCTATTGGCAACGGTGCACAACAGGAGATTCTTGAGCAGATGAAGATGGTTGGGGTAAACAATATAATTATTTTACCTGTAATTGAAAGCATGGAAACCAAAGCCGAGGAATCTTTAAAACCATCGGGCAAGTACTCGCCCGGATTAACCATGGATGATTTGGATGCCATACGCAAAATTATACCTGTTTTAAATACCATATGCCCACAAATCACAAAAGATACATATGTAGTTCAGTCGGGTATCCGCCGTTCAGCAAAACTGCATGGTGTTGAGTCATCATTTTTCAATCTGTTTAACATAAGCCTTTTGTCGGGTAAAATGTTTACCAATTATCATTTAGAGCATGGTTTACCAGTATGTATTATTAGTGAAGATCTTGCCATGCGTTTTTTTTCATCAATAAAGGTATGTGGTAAAAAAATAAAAAGCGGAAAAGTTTGGCTAAGAATTGTGGCTGTTGCCGAAAAACGTTCGGTTGGCGAAAGTACCGGTAAACTTGGGTTAAGCTCGGGGCAAGATGTTATTTACATACCGGTTCAAACAATGCTTTTGCGTTTTGAAAACAGGGCTCTTATTACAGCGTCTGATTTAAAACAGAATGACGATGATGATGAAAATAAGGTAGCACCCCAAACTAATTTTAATCAATTAGATAAAATAATTGTACAAGTTCAGGAAACTGAGCAACTAAAGCCAGTAGCTGAAATTATTACACGAATATTAAAGCGCAGACATCAGGAGGTTGAAGATTTTGAGGTAATTATACCTGAGCTATTGTTAAAACAGCAACAACGTACTAAAGATATTTTTAATATTGTACTTGGTGCCATTGCAGGCATTTCGTTGTTGGTGGGTGGTATTGGTATTATGAATATTATGCTTGCATCGGTGCTTGAGCGTATTAAAGAAATTGGCATTCGTATGGCATTGGGGGCAACCCGAAAAGATATTGTTGTACAGTTTATTGCTGAATCGACAATAATAAGTATTTCGGGCGGTTTAATAGGTATTGTGCTTGGGTTTGTGTTTTCGGCATTGGTAACCCGTTTTGCCGATATTTTAACGGTTGTGTCACCGGGTTCGGTAATAGTGGCTTTTGGTATATCGGTTAGTGTTGGTATTGTTTTTGGCTATATGCCTGCAAAGCGCGCTGCACAACAAGACCCTGTGGTTAGTTTAAGGTCGGAGTGATTTGAAGTTTGAAAGTTCAAAGTTCAAAGTTCAAAAGTTAGAAGGTTTAAGGTTCAAAGTTGTAAAGTTTAAGGTTTAATGTTTTTTAGCTATGCGTAATTTTTTAATAACTATATTTTTAATATCCTGTATTACAGTAATGGGGCAGGAGCCAAACAAAATTTTAACACTTAAGCAGGTTATTGAATTGGCAAAGGAGCAGTCGCCCGATGCGGTTATGACAAAACATAGGTTTAAGAGCAGCTATTGGGAATTTAGGAGTTACAAATCGAGTATGTTGCCATCACTCACATTAAATAGCCAGTTGTTGAATTTTAACAACTCAATTAATTCTATAACCCAGCCCGATGGCAGCGAAGAGTTTAGAAGAAAGCAAAATAACAGCTCTGATATTGGTCTTACTATTGGTCAAAATATTGGTTTAACAGGGGGTAATATTTTTGTTACATCGAGTGTTATGCGCATCGATAATTTTTTGGACACAATGGGGCAAACTCAATATATGACAACCCCATTAACAATTGGATATTCGCAACCTGCCTTTCAGTTTAATCCATATAAATGGCAAAAAAAAATTGAACCATTAAAATATAAAGAGGCAAAGTGCGAATATTTGTATCAAGTTGAGGTTATTTCGGAAAAAGCGGTCAGGTATTTTTTTGATTTGGCTACTGCTCAGCTTAATATTGAAATTGCCGAAACAAATTTTCATAATAATGATACTTTATATAAAATTGCGCAAGGGCGTTATAATATAGGCACTATTGCCGAAAATGATTTGTTGCAGCTTGAACTTGCTTATTTGAATGCCAAATCGAATTTGGTACAATCAAAAATAAACCTTGAGGTGTCAATGTTTAGGTTGCGCTCTTTTTTAGGGTTTAACAGCAAGGTAAACATACTACTTAAAGCTGATGGTAAAATTCCAGTTATTTATATTCCTATTGAGGATGCCTTGGCTCA
The DNA here is from genome assembly GCA_965370965.1 of uncultured Bacteroidales bacterium. Classification (GTDB taxonomy): domain Bacteria; phylum Bacteroidota; class Bacteroidia; order Bacteroidales; family SZUA-534; genus GH45. Next base: position 1,019 of record CBDUWQ010000154.1, on the reverse strand, counting down.
TGCCCTAAATAATAGCGGTGCTTTGGTTGCCTTAGAGCGACAATTATATGAAGCAGAACGCGATGTAGCATATGCAAGAGCAGAAAATAGGTTTAATGCCAATTTGTTTGCAACATACGGGTTAAACCAAAGTGCATTTATATTTGGAGAGGCATATCAAAACCCTAATAACCAGCAACAAATAAGGGTTGGCATTAAGGTGCCTATTTTAGATTGGGGCGAGGGAAAAGGAAAATACCGCATGGCACAAAGCAATCAAGAGGTTGTTAAAACAATGGTAAAACAGGAGCGAATTGATTTTGAGCAACAGGTAATGTTGAAGGTAATGCAGTTTAACCAACAAGACGACCAATTGCTTATTGCTGCAAAAGCTGATACCGTAGCACAAAAAAGATACGAAGTAACAAAGCAGCGTTTTTTAATTGGTAAAATAAGCGTTTCTGATTTGAATATTGCATCTGTTGAAAATGATAATGCACAGCGTGATTACATTCAAGCACAAAAAATATTTTGGAACTATTATTATAATATAAGACAGTTTACGCTTTTTGATTTTGAAAAGGGAATCTCTATTGATGCAGCTTTTGATGAGTTGGAGAAATAATGAGAGTATGTTTTTGCGTATTTATAGTATAAGAGTTTTTACTATTGATTTTGTGTGAAAATTTTTATAAGCATGAAAAGCTTCCGGGGAGGAAGCTTTTCAATATTTATCAGATAGTTACAAGAAATTTTTGTACCAAAGAATTAGGTATAACAACAAACAACATTTAACAACTATTTAAAAACGCATCTGATAAATTTAATAATCTCAAAAAGGATGCCAAAGTTTAATGGGTAATTAATATTTTGGCACAACTTTACTTTTTCATTAATTTAACGATTAATAAAAAGAATTGTTTTAGAAAAAGTTATTTATTTTTGAAATAATAAAAAAAAATGTTATAAAATGTGTTGCACGCCTTATTTAACCTGAATAATTCATGCGTTTAGTTTGATGTAGCTGTAAGGCATCGGAA
>CBDUWQ010000153.1:0-9561 GCA_965370965.1 uncultured Bacteroidales bacterium | reverse complement strand
GATAATCAGAGTATTAATTGAAGTTGTGATGAATTCTTGCATAATTCAGGTTATACAAAGATATTCTTTCTTATTCTGACGTAAGAAAACCAGAAGTACTTGATAAATTAGTTCAGGCTCTAGCTCTTCAAGTTGGAAGCGAAGTAAATTATTCTGAATTGGCGCAAATTGTTAATGTTGATAAGAATACTGTTAGCAAATACATTGATATTCTGCAAAAAGGTTATATTATTTTTAAATTGGGTAATTTTAGTCGGAATGTTAGAAATGAAATAAAAACCAAGAAGAAAATATATTTCTATGATAATGGAGTCAGAAATATGGTTATAGGGAATTTTAATCCACTTGAATTAAGGACAGACAAAGGTGCATTATGGGAAAATTTTTTAATTTCAGAAAGAGTTAAGCAAATAGAATATAAACAAAGTTTAGCACGCACATACTTTTGGCGGACAAAGCAACAGCAAGAAGTAGATTTTGTCGAGGAAAATGGAGGAAAAATATTTGGATATGAATTTAAGTGGAAGAAAAAGAAAAATACAAAGCTCCCGAAAACTTTTACTGAAACTTATAATTCTGAAAATAAAGTTATTGATAAAGAGAATTTCAGGGAATTTGTGATACTTAAATAATGCCAGCGCCCAATTGATGGGAGACTATCAAGCACGGTTCTGTGAGAGGCTTAGGGTGAAACTCCCTTTGCCTACTTGACCCGCCACCGTTGTAGCTCATTTAAAGATAATATATAGCTCAAATAATTATTATAATTGAGCTAAAAAGAATATCTTTGTGAGCTAAAAACATCAAAATGATTGATAAAAGAGAACAGGAAATAATTGATTTTATAAAGGGAGTAGGAGGATGCTCTTCGAAAGATGTTTTTGAAAGCGTAAACATTTCAGTTAGCTATGCTACGCTTAAAAGAATTCTGACTAATTTAAGATCAGAAAATTACCTTGCTACAAAAGGAAAAGGAAAAGGAACAAAATATTTTTTGTCACCTGCATTTGAATTGATTCAACCAATTGATATCGAAAAATATTACCAAAAAGAAATTGATGAAAGACAAATTAATGAAAACTTCAATTTTTTATTAATTACAGATGTATTAAATAAATATAGTGCGTTTACTGAAAATGAATTAGATAAACTTTCAACACTTCAAAAAAATTACAAATCTAATATCTTAGAGCTTTCAGAAAATGAGTATAAAAAAGAATTAGAAAGACTTGCTATTGATTTGAGTTGGAAATCGTCTCAAATTGAGGGTAATACATATTCTCTGTTGGAAACAGAACGATTATTAAAGGAAAAAGAAACAGCTGCCGGTAAAACGAAAGAAGAAGCGATTATGCTTCTAAATCACAAAGATGCTCTTGATTTTATAATAGAAAACGATGATTATCTGGATTCCTTGACCGTTTCCAAGATAGAAGACATACATAGCATATTGACAAAAGAACTTGCAGTAGAACGAAATTTGAGAAAAAGGCGTGTTGGTATATCAGGAACAAATTACAAACCACTTGACAATGAATTTCAGATTTTAGAGGCTTTAAGAAATACTTGTGAAGTAATAAATGGTAAAAAAAGTGTTTTTGAGAAAGCATTACTGGCATTAGTATTGATTTCATATATACAGCCATTTACGGACGGAAATAAAAGAACTGCCCGAATTGTTAGCAACGCAATTTTAATGAATTATAAGCATTGTCCATTATCATTCCGAACAGTTGACTCAATAGAATATAAAAAAGCTATGCTCTTGTTTTATGAGCAGAATAATATATCAAATTTTAAGAGAATTTTTATAAATCAATTTGAATTTGCAGTAAATACATATTTTTAAGTGAACAAAAAACGAGCTACAACATTATAGGATTTAAGGCTCAGTTGAGTTTTAAATTACACCTGTCTTCTGTACAGCACTTTGCAAGGTGGATTGGGCTAAAATGCTGAAAATCAAAACCTACATATAAGGAGATATGATGCTTTTGCCATGTTTATTTTAATGCAAAAAAATCATTTTTTAGCACTTATTTTATGAGTATAATTTAAAGTTTTTTTTTTAGATTTATAGCATAATAATTTAATCAGAGAGACTATTATTTCAGGAGCGTAGTGAACTGAAATGATTAGTCGAACTCCTGCCTGCCGAAACGGCAGTACAGGCAGGGATTCCGAGTCTTCGGCGTGAGCTCAGTCTAACGCGAAGCCGAGGAATCTTATGGGTTGTATTCCTCGCCCCTTGTGGCGATTAATAATGCAATTCCTATTGATACTCCGTCCGCTTGCGGCGGGGCAGTTCATTAAAGTTGAGATGTTAATATAGGATAATGGAAATATAATACCACCGCCTTTTGGCGGTTTAGTTTAATATACAATATAAAAAATTGGTCAAAAAGTAGTGAATTTGAGTGAATTAGCAATAAATAAGCGGAGCAGTAAATTGAAAGATTGCATCATTGAAAGCCCCAACGCTTCATATCGACATACCATTAGAAACAATACAAAATCATGAAAAGGATACTTTTTCTATTATTTATTACACAGTCAGTATTTGCACAAAAACAGTATGACTTTGCAATATATCATGATGGAAATGTTGGTGCTTGGGAAAATGGTGTTGTTGCATTTGAACAATTTTTGAATTGGAAATATGTAACATATAATAGGGTTACTGCACAAGATATTAATACAACAGTTTTAAAGGATTCTTATAAAGCAATATATTTTCCGGGAGGAGATGCTGATTATTATAATGCCGATATTAATTCTGCCGGAATAATACACATACAAAATTTAGTTTCAGATAATGGTGCATATATTGGTATGTGTGCCGGAGCAGAATTTGCATGTGATAAATTGATTTGGCAAGGCATAGAAATTGATTATCCGTTAAACTTATTTCAAGGTAAAGCTATTGGTCCAATTAATGAAATAGCTGTTTGGCCAAATTATGTTATGGCAACTCTTACAATGAACCTTGAAGATGAAATTAATCAATTTGAACCGGAAAATGAAGATATGCTATATTGGGGAGGTACTGTTTTTAATCCATACACAGGTACTGATATTGACACAATAGCAACTTTTGACGGTTTTTTCAATAATACCGCAATAATAAAACTAACCTATGGCACCGGTAGAGTATTACTTATTAGCCCGCATCCTGAAATAGAAGAAAATGATGATAGGGATAGCACCAATGTTGCAGAGGAACTTAATGACAATGGTTCAGACTGGGATTTTTTGTGGACAGCAACCGATTGGCTTTTGGGATATCCATTGTCAGAGCCGAATGGTTTATCAATATCGTTACAAGATGATAATCCGAATTTTACGGCTTATCCAAATCCAACAAGTAATATTTTAAACATATCAATTGATAATAAACAAGGGGTTGGAGAAATATCAATTTATAACCAAATTGGACAAACTTTATTAATTACTAAATCAATAAATAATACTATTGATTTATCCGGTTTAAAAAAAGGAATGTATATAATTAAGATTGAGGTCAATAATATGAGGCTTAGAAAAAAAATAATTAAAGACTAAAATAAGGTTCGATTGTTAATTTAGTGAAAAAATAGTTGAAAAGAAAAACGCGGTTACTAATTGAATATATTACCTTATCCTTATTTTTTATAAATTGTATTATTACAATCCCATGTAATGTTAATAATTAGTGCAATTCTGTTAATTACTTGTATTTATAATAATAGGTTTGCTTTGCTTAAATAAATATTTTTGTTAAAAAATAAATTAAATGTCAGTAAACGGGCAACAATATCGAGCATTACGCCGAAAGCATAAGCATCAAATCTTATTAAATGATTATGAAATTGATGCGTTTAACAGGTATTGTAAAAAACACAAATTGGTAAATAAATCAAAAGTAATTCGTGAAGCACTATTTACAAAAGTGCTTAAAAATTTTGATGATAACTACCCTACCTTGTTTAGCAGTGAGGAGCTGTCTCGGTTGGAGCATAATCGTTAATCATACATCATTAATCGCACATCATAAATCTTCAATCAGTTTATCTTGCTTTAGCGAATTAATCGTACATCGTCAATCCTTAACCTTCATTTCACTTTTCAAAATCATATTGGTTTGGTAAAGAATTATTAAAACAGTTTTATATCTTTGGAGTATAAAACAAAATATTATGACAATAAATACTATTTTTTTAGGTTTTCTTGGAGGACAGGAGATTCTATTAATTATAATTTTAATAATTATAATTTTTGGAGGCCGAAAAATTCCTGAGCTTATGAAAGGTATTGGAAAAGGGATTAAAGAATTTAAGAAAGCCAATTCTGACGATTCCGGTGATACAAAAGATAATACAGACAATACTGAAAAGTAACTAAAACCCCATAAGATGGATTTTAAACAATTGGTTTTAGCACGGTATTCGTGTAGAAATTACCTTAACAAAGAGGTAACAAATGAACTATTGAGCGAGCTATTTGAAACTTGCAGATATGCACCATCGGCAAAAAACATTCAGCCTTGGGAGTTTTTTGTAATAACCAAACCAGAATTGTTAAATAAACTACAAAAAAGTTACCAACGAGAATGGCTTAAAACTGCACCTGTGGTTATTATTGCATTGGCAGATTTGTCGAAAGCATGGGTTAGGAGCGATGGTAAAAATCATGCCAATATTGATGTTTCGATTTTTCTCGATCATTTTACACTTGCCGCTGCTGAAAAAGGGTTGGGTACATGCTGGATTTGCAAATTTGATGCTGACATGGTTAAAAACGATTTTAACATACCTACCAATAAAGAACCGGTTGCTTTAATACCGGTTGGTTTTCCGGCTATAGCCGATATACCTAAAAAAAGCAGAAAAAGCATTAAAGAGTTTGTGTTCTATAATTCATTGGTAAAATGATTGAATTTACATTAAAAACCGGAGAAAATGACCCTCCGTATATTGAGCTAAATAAACTATTAAAAGCAACAGCGGTTTGTGAAAGCGGTGCTATGGCCAACCAGTGTATTTTAGAAGGTATGGTAAAACTAAATGGTAATGTTGACTACCGAAAAAGAGCTAAAATTAGAAGTGGCGATAAAATTCAGTTTGAAAATACTGTTATTAAGGTGGTTTAAATCTTTGGGTTATACCCGCCTGCCAAGTTCAACGTCGGGCAGGTTCTCAGCCCGAGCGAAAATATTAAAATAATACCATTTGATACCACGTCTGTTTGCAGCGGGGTAGTTCATTGTTGGGCTATATTTGACTATTAATTTTATGGATTTTTTAACCTATTTTATTCCAATATTCAAAGCTGTATTAATAATATTTATTATTGGTTTTGTTAGCGGAGTTCTACTCAGAAAAAAAGTTATTCTTCCAACCCATGTCGATGCCCTATCGCATATAACAGTTATTGTTTTTTTACCTTGCCTTACATTTAGCAAAATAGTTCAATATTTTAAACCCGATGAATTTGTTTATTGGTGGATATTGCCACTGTTAGGTGTTTTAATGATTGGTTTAGGGCTGGCAATAACCTCATTGTTTTATTTAAAAAAAATAAAGCAACGAAGGGCTTTTATAGCAATATCAGCTTTTATGAATGCTAATTATATGGTTTTGCCAATTGGGCAGTTGGTTTTTCCTGAGCAGTTTGATTTGTTTGCAACCTATACTTTTATGTTTGTACTTGGTGTAATGCCCTTGTTATGGAGTGTTGGTAAATTTATGGTAACAAGCGGTTCTAATGACAAATTCTCTTTTAAAGCGTTATGGACACCTCCTTTTATTGCAAATGTTATGGCGGTATTTATTGTGCTGGCATCACTAAATAAGTTTATACCTGACATAATAATTAAGCCAATTGATTTTTTGGGGCAAGCAGCCATACCGGCAGTTACATTGGTGCTTGGTGCAACAATAGGGGGTATTGCCTTAAAAAAAACACCCCCTATTGCTGATATAATTAAAGTTATATCAACAAAACTATTTATATTGCCTGCAATAACTATTTTTATTCTATTAAAAACCAGCTTCCCTTTTGATTATCCTTTAATTGCCGATTTACTTGTAATACAGGCATCGGTTGCACCGGCAACGCAAATTATAATTCAGGTTAAAAAGTATGGTGGCGATGTGCAGAATATTGGCAGCATGATGTTTATTGCTTATGCATTGTGCTTGGTTACCATTCCATTTTGGTTTACTGTGTGGAATATTGTTAAATAATTTTTTTAGATGAAAACCTATTAGTAAAATATGAAATATTTAAATAATTTTTTATTGATTATTACTGTCTTGCTAAACGGTTGTGATAAAGATGCTGTAAATCAAAATAATGATGATTGTATTAATAGTGATTTTTTTTCTGAATATAATTCAAGAAATTTTAATATGGGTTTTAGCACATGGGCGTATGCCAAAACCGTAGAATCTGTTGATAATACATATAATTTTATTAATGAAAACGCCGATATTTATTCAGAACATATAGATTATAAAATACCATGGAATGCATGGATAAATGATTTGCCATTGCCCGTTGAGTTTACGAATGAGATAACAGCAAAGGTCTCACGCAAAATAACAAATGCAAAACTAACAGTATCTGTTAGTCTGCTGAATAGTGCAAGAGATGATCTTGCTTTTGATTTTGATGAAACAATTCCAAATTATACTACTCTAAATGATATTGAAATTGAAAATGCATATTTTAAGCATGTTAAATATATAACAAGCCAATTGAAGCCAGATTATTTGATAATAGCCATTGAGGTAAATGAATTATTGAATAATGCACCGCAAAAATGGAATGCATACAAACTGCTAATGGCTAATGTAAAATCAAGAATACAGCAAGAATTCCCTTCTCTATTAATTTCAGAGTCTATTACTTTACACAATTTGTATGAACCCGAAGTACCCAATCCTGAGGCTTATATTACTGAATTGGTTAATTATGTCAATACAATGGATTTTGTTGCCATAAGCTTTTATCCTTTTTTTAAGGGCTTAAAAACAAAAGATAGTTTTCAATATGCTTTTGATTTCTTACATTCAAAAATTAATAAACCAATTGCCTTTGCTGAAACAAGTCATTTATCAGAAGATTTGACAGTTGATTCATATAATTTATTTATTGCAGGTAGCGAATGTGAACAGAATGAATATTTAGAGTTATTATTTACAAATGCGCAAGAGCAAAATTATAAATATATTATTTGGTGGGCGCACCGCGATTATAACGAGTTATGGGAAACTTTTCCTTTAGAAGCCCGTGATTTAGGAAAATTATGGATAAGCACAGGCATTATTAATGAAGATGGAGTTGAGAAAAAAGCCTATTCAACATGGAAGGTGGTTTTGAACAAATAGAGGTATCCTTTATTTACATGGTATTGTAAAAGAGAAGGTGCTTCCTTTACCATATTGGCTCGTTACCTCAATAGTACCATTGTTTCGTTCAACAAATTCTTTGCATATTATTAAGCCCAATCCTGTCCCTTTTTCATTTTCAACTCCAGGCGTTGTAGCACGTTTATCAATTTTAAATAGCCGTTTCATATTGTTCAGTTCTATTCCAACGCCATTGTCTTTAACGGAAATATTAATTAAATCACCATATTTTTGAACCTCAATACTAATTTGCCCTTTGTTTTTAGTGTATTTAATGGCATTTGATATTAGATTTCTTAAAACAGTCATAATCATATTTTTGTCTGCAAATACTTCCAATTTCTTATTTACTTTTATATTCAGGATAATATTTTTTTGTTTTAAATTATGGTTAAAAAGTTCAGTGCATTCCTGTATAATATCATTAATAAAAAACATTGCAGGTTTTATTTCAATAGTCCCGGATTGTGTACGAGCCCATTCAAGCAGGTTTTCTAATAAATTGTAAATTTGGGTTGCGCTTTTGTTTATCAGGCTGCTATACTGTTTAATTTCCGATTCTGTGAGTTGTTCATATTCAGATGAAATAATGGAAGTTAAGCCAAGAATTGAATTAAAAGGATTTTTTAAGTCATGTGCCATTATGTTAAAAAATTTATCTTTAGAAGATATGACTTCCTTTAATTGTATTTGAGATATTTTCAGTTTTTTCTCCGTTGCTTTCAAGTCGGTAATATCAATAATAATTCCTAATACACTTATAATTTTTTTATCGGCAATAACTATCCCTTTTCTGTAACAAATAATATCGTGTTCCTTTCCATCATTAAAAACCATTGTGCCTTCAATGCGAATAAGGTTCTTTTCAAGATTATTTAAAATATCAGTAGTATCGTGTGATAACTTTTTCTTAAAATTAAGTTTATCAATATTTACTTTTATCAAATTATCAATTGTTTTGCCAGCAATATCTTCAAAAGCTTTATTGCACCCAAGTATATTGTTGTTTTTGTCAGTATAAAAAACAGGGTTAGGTATAGTGTTAAGCAAAGTTTCAATAAAGGCATGTTGATCGCGTAACTCAATATTGGATATCTCAATAAGTTCTTTTTGTTCTTCTATTTCACGGTTTTGTTTAATTAGTTTTATGTTTGTTTTTTTTGATTTTTTAAAACTCCTATAAATAAATATGGTAATAATCAATATTAATACCAGTAGTAATGCAAATAAATATTTACTATTTTTTTGCTTGTTTAATTCAGTATTAAATGATTCTTTACTAGTTTTTAGTTCTTTTTCATAATTTTTTGATTGGTCACTAAATTCAATTTGCAAATCGCTGTATTTTAATTCATCATTATTATTTAAACTTTTTATGCTATCGGCAATTATGTTAGCTTGTTGCAAATATTTAAATGCAGTTTCATAGTTATTTATTTCAGAATATATTTCGCTTAAATTTTTCAAGTTTAATTCTTGAAGCTGTAACACGCCTGTTTTTTTTGACAAGGCAATTGATTTTATAAAAGCATTAATAGCTTTGTTTTGTTTGTGCTGTTTAAGGTAAACTATACCCAGTGAATTGTAGGTAAGTGATAAATTGTAATTATCAATTATAGTATCGTTTGGTGTTATATTTTTAAGTAGAAAATATTCAGCAGAATCAAATTCATTTAAGGTACTGTATAAATTACCAATATTCATATTTAAAAATCTAACATCACTTATGTTGTGTGTTAATAGGCCTATATTTAATGCTTTCATGAAATATACCATAGCCTCTTCATATCTATTTTGGTTTTTAAGTAATATTGCTATATTAGAGAATGCATTGCATGAACTTGCTATATCTCCTGATTGATTACTGTATTCTAAAGATTTATAGTAATATCCCAAAGCTTTATCACTCTCGCCAAGTTTATCGTAAACAATACCAATATTATTATTTACATTTGATAGGAAAGCAAAATTATTTTTGTTCAAAATATATTTTTGGCTCAGTAAATAGTATTGTAATGCTTTTTTTGTATTTCCTGTAATATCATATATAATACCAATACTATTGTAAACTCTTGCCACTAATAATTTATCGTCTGTTTTTTGAACATGGTTCAATGTGGAATTGCAACAAAAAAGTGGACAAATTTTTAAGACCTATGCCACATCTTTA
>CBDUWQ010000152.1:0-9626 GCA_965370965.1 uncultured Bacteroidales bacterium | reverse complement strand
TGAATTCTTTATTTTTATTAAAAAGCTCATATCCAATTAATTGTGGTATCTTAGCTAATAATACGGCTTCTATATAAATTAAGCCTTCTTCTAAAAATGGCAAAATATTCTTAATGGCTTTTAAACTCAGATTAGCATATCCTATCGGGAATGACTTCCATAAAATATTTAAGTCTTTAACTTGCTCTTCGTTTAGTTTAAGTTTGTCAGTAATAAATTCATCAAAGACCTCCTCATCTTCAAACGAAAATAATATATGCCAAATATCTTCAATATCATATTGAATGTTAATTGTCTTACCTTTTTTATTTATTCTTGTCTCATTAGTCTTAATAATTATATTTTCCCAATTATCTCCAAAAACAGATTTTAATCTTGCTGATATTGGGCAACCTGAAACATTTGAGTCATCCAATTTCTTTTTATAATTTAATATCCATGCTTTGCTGCCATTCTTTTCAATGCATTTTCTAATATCAATAAACTTAAAATTTGATTTGCTTTTACGAAAAAACACTTCATCATAGATTTGCTTTTTTAATTCAAATGGTATTGAAACAAATTTCTCAGAATCTTCATTTTTATACTTAATTGTATTAATAAATGACCATGCTCTAAAAGCTTCAAATTTCGGATGACTAATTGGGCATCTGTGTTTCTCCTTTTCAAGAGTACATGTGCCAATCAAACCTTTTTGTGAACGCAAAGGTCTTTGATAAAAAATAGCCTTAGTAATATTTTCACCAAACTGTTCATTTAATTTTTGAAACTTAATGATTTTTTCAATTTCATTTGAATAGTCTTTTCGCAATGTGTACCTATTTCTTACACGAATACCTTCATCCTCAAGATGTGCAAAAGCTGCTCCTAAGCTTCCTTTATTTATTATCAAGTCTTTATAATCATCAACTCCAATTGTATTTGTTTCTCCACCTCCTTTGTACATTGAAGATTTCTCTTTATCACCACCTTTTCTACTACTTTTAAAACCACGTCTTTGAGCAATATGATAGAACGCTCTACCTATTTTGAATTTATTATCATTTATTGAAAGGTCTAATTTATTTGTAATCAATTCTCGTCTTAATTGATATGGGCTAGTACAATCTTGTATTCCATCATTATTAAAATCAAGTTTTATCCAATTATTGAATTCTGTATTATTTAATGGAAAAATACGTCCATTACCTTTTTCGTAATGTTTCCATTTATTTAACTCATCTATTTTCAGTGGGCAATATCCATTTTTAATTAAAAATTTTAATGTTTCCCATTTTCTATACCTCCGTGCATTATATAACCTTCTTGAAGATCGATGCTTTGTTCTCTCTGCAGCAAAAGAAAATTCTCCACTTTTTCCTTCTCCCACACCTTTTTTGAACGTGTAAACACCAAACCAATCAAATTCATTTTCATCTCTTATTGCTAACCCTATTGAATTAGTTCCTAAATCAATTCCTAATATCTTACTCATTATTGTATTATTTTATATATATTTACACTTGAAAGACAATTCACAACAAGGCTATAAGCCGAAGAAATTCTTAACCTCGCATACTCTGTGAGGTTTTTTTTAATAAAAATTATTTATTTCAAACTTTATTTTTCATGTTAAATATACATATTTTTTTATAACTTACTCTTTTAGAGTATGTTTTTATTTTAATATTTTGCATACTCTATAACCACATCAAATTGCTACCTTAGCCACCATGTATGAAACTTTTCCAAACAAAAAAGCATTAATTGAGCTGGCCAATGCCCGTATGCCATATGGTAAATTTAAGGGGCGATTATTAATTGAGATACCCGAGCCGTATTATGTATGGTACAGGCAAAAAGGGTTCCCGCAAGGCAAGCTTGGCAATCAACTGGCCGAAATGTACGAGATAAAAGCTAACGGGCTCGAAAAGCTTATTTGGCCGTTGGTTACAAAAAATACTTAGTGTCAAATGATAACAAAAGGCAATATGTTCAATAATAAATTGTCAATAATAAATAATAAATAAAAAAGATTCCTTATTTTTCTGAAACGAAATCATTTTTTGTGCATTATGGAACAAAAACTCGAAATAATTAATAATTGGAACCTAAAAAAGCTTATATCGGAGCTTGAAGGCGGGCATATTAAAATACCAAGGTTTCAGCGTGATTATATTTGGGAAAAAACCAAAGTAATAAAATTGCTGAACTCTATTTACCGTCAATACCCCATTGGCACATTCTTTTTTTGGATAGCACCACCCGAATATGCCGGCTTTATTCGCGAAAACAACGAGCTTGGAATAAAACCAATCCCACAAAACGGTTCATTTCAGTTTATTTTAGATGGGCAGCAGCGCCTTATATCGCTATTTGTTTCGTTACGCGGAAAAACAATGCACGGCACCGATTATAGCAATATTTGCTTTAACCCTACACGTAAAGAGTTTAAAATACCCCGTAGCAAAATCGACAAAAACAACATACCTGTTTGGAAGCTGTTTGATAAAAAGACATATAACGTGGTGTATAAAGAACTTATTTCAAAATCGACAACAAAAAATAACACCGTTGCCGAAAACTGGCGTGTTTGCCACGAAATATTTACAAACTACCCAGTGAGTATTGTAAAAACAGCCAAAGAAAATTTAGACGATGTGGTTGAAATTTTTGAACGCATTAACCAAGGCGGCAAACACCTAACCGTTTTTGATTTGGTACATGCCACCACATGGTCTAAATCATTTGACTTTAAAAATGAAATTGCCGGATTTAACACGCCCGATCGCAAAAAAACATTTGGTTTACTAAGCAAAAAGGTATTTACACTTTCGCTTACGCTCGATATTTTTGACGATGCACGAACAATGTATCAGTTGAGGCTTACGCCTAAGCAGTGTCAAAACATTTGGCCGCGAACACGAACGGCTTTGCTTGCAACACTCAACTTTTTTAAGCAAATTCGCGTAACGGGCGATTTGTCGGCATATCATAATTTTATACCAATTATACAGTACTATTTTTTCCAAAGTCGTTTAAAAACAATTAAAGATGAACACCAAAAAGCCATTGAAAAGTGGTTTTGGGATGCTAAGTTTAAAAAGCGCTATGCATCATCAATTTATACACGTATGAAAGAGGATGCTAATTGGATACTTAGTTTGCTGCAAAAAGATAATGATTAAAATATTTTCTTTTTGCTGCCTGCCGTGAAAAATTTAAACAGATAAAAAAAAAGAAGTGCAACACCATAAACACATAAATTTTTTAATGCATTTGCAAAGACTATATAGAGTTTTGTTACAAAAAGTACTTCTGTTATCAGTATTTTTCATATTGTTTATTTATAATACCACAGCCCAAAACAGCAATTTGCTTTTTAACCATATTACAGCAAAAAACGGATTATCAAATAATACTATAAACACAATATATCAAGATAAAAATGGGTTTATGTGGTTTGGTACTTTTAACGGATTAAATAAATATAACGGATATACATTTACAGTTTTTAAAACCGAAACCGATAATAAATATGCAATTGGTTCAAATTATATTGTTGATATACTTGAAGATAGTGATAACACTTTTTGGATTGCAACAGCCGATAGCGGTATTTATATTTTAAACAGACATACCAATAAATTTACCCCCTTTTTAAGCAGTACAATTAATAAAAACATTCGTGATATTTTTGAAGATTCAAAAAAGAATATTTGGATTGCAACAGCAGGCGGTGGGTTGTATAGGTATAATAAAGTCGATAGTACAATTCTTAATTTCATTAATGATACGTATAATAAAGCATCAATTGCCGGCAATTATATTACATCAATAACAGAGGATACCTTAAACAATTTGTGGTTAGGAACTACTACCGGAGAGTTAATTAAATATAACACCACAACTAAGGTTTTTTCCAATAAAAAACTTTTTAATAGCAGCAAAGGATTGCTTTTTAGCGTTTTTCAGGGTAAAGTATATGCCGATTCCGATAATTGCATTTGGTATTGCACACCGGTAGGGTTATTTGCTTATAATATTAAAACCGATAAAATAAAGCATTATAAAAAAGGCAATACCAAATATAATTTAAGTTCAAATGCTGTAACATCAATTATTGAATATAAAAAAGGGGTGTTTTTTATTACAACCGATCATGGAGGGTTAAATATTTTAAATAAAAAAACAGGAGAAATCCATTCCCATAAATCTGTTAAATGGGATAACACAACTATTAGTAATAATCAGTTATATACTTTATATAAATCTCGTGAAGGTATTATATGGATAGGTAGTTATAAAGGAGGGGTAAATATATTAAGAGATAAAGACAAATTTCATCTTCAAAAAAACTTTTTAGAAGATAATCAACGGTTAAATTGCTGTAATTTAGTTCGTTCAATGAGTGAAGATAATGATGGTAATATTTGGATAGGTTACGATGGACAAGGAATAGATGTATTTAACCCCCAAACAAACAGCATAAAGCATTTTAACAGCAATGATGGTAATACAATAGCCAATAATGTTATTTTATCTATATATAAAGATAATATTGGAGATATGTGGATTGGTTATTATTTGGGAGGCATTACAAGATATAGCCACAAATCAAAAAGGTTTTCATATTTGCCGCAATTTACAAATACTACCAATAATAGCTATCTTAATACTATTTTAAGTTTTTATAATTTTAGTAATAATACTGATTATTTAATTGGAACAGTTGGGGCAGGATTAAAGCAATACAATAAACTAACAAAACAGTATAAAAAAGTAGAACTGCCACATAGAAAAGGACAAGAGAAATACAATATTTATAAAATATTTAGAGATAAAAACAAAAATTTATGGTTTGCAACTCAGTATTGTGTTTTACAGTTTAAAAACGGTAAATATAAGCCGTACTATTATTACTATTCCGATACGGTTAAAAAAACTACATATAAAGCGAACGATATTTTTGAAGATAACAACAAAAATTTATGGATTGCCACAAATAGTGGGCTAATGTTGTTTAATAGACAAAAAAACACAATAGTACAATTGGCCGATAGTTTTGGAATAAATAATTATGAAGTACAATGTATTTTAGAAGATAATAATAACAATTTATGGTTAAGTACAAATAATGGCATATTAAAATTTAGCTATATATACAACACTTTAAGGCGTTACGGAATATCCGATGGGCTGCAAAACATATTATTTAACTGTAATTCTGGGCTTATTGCCAAAAACAATAAAATATATTTTGGAGGTTATAATGGGTTTGTAACTTTTTGTCCCAACACAATTAAAGATAATCAATATATTCCACCAATATTTATTACAGGCTTTAAAATAAAAAATAAAAAAGCATCAAATTTAGATACAAACTCTGTTTTAACAAAACATATTGAATATGTTGATGAGATAACCCTATCATATAAACAGGCAAAAAGCATTTCCTTTGAATTTGCTGCATTAAGTTATGTAAATTCTAAAAAGAATAAGTATAAATATTTATTGGAGGGTGTTGATGACAACTGGGTAACAAGCAATTATAAAAACGAAGCTAAATATACAAACCTAAATCAGGGCAGTTATCGGTTTAAAGTTATAGGAAGTAATAATAATGGAATATGGAATAAAAAAGGAAAAACAATTACTATTACGGTAATACCACCTTTTTGGAAAACTATTTGGTTTAGTATTATTGAAGTACTTTTGTTGATAGCTTTTATAGTTTTAATAATATATATACGCGGAAAAAAACTTAAGAAAGAAAAGAATATATTAGAAAAAAAGGTTGTTAAAAGAACAAAACTGATTAGTGAACAAAAAGAAGAATTGATTCAACAAAAAGAAGAAATAGATAAACATAGGCAAAACCTTGAGCAAATTGTTGAAAAAAGAACCAAAGAGTTGGTTATAGCAAAAGACAAAGCTGAAGAATCAGACAAATTAAAATCAGCTTTTCTTGAAAATATGTCGCACGAAATACGAACACCGCTTAATGCAATAATAGGTTTTTCAACACTATTGGCCGATAACGACTTATCATTAGATGATAACAAAAGATACAATAATATTATACAAGACAACACCGGTTTTTTATTACGCCTAATTGATGATATTCTTGATATTTCAACAATAGAAGCAAACCAGCTAATAGTAAAAAAAGAAATATTTTATGTAAATGAACTGTTGGATAACTTGTATTCAAACTTTTCATTAACAAATAAAAATAATAAAGTAAAAATTGTATTAAAAAATAAATTGGCCAATAAGTTTATAAAAATTAATACCGATAGGCTTAGAATAAGGCAGATACTAAATAATTTACTACAAAATGCTGTTAAATTTACCGACGAAGGGTTTATAGAAATGGGGTTATATAGTAAAGAAGAGGATTTTATTTTTTATGTAAAAGATACAGGAATAGGTATTTTTAAAGGTGATTTAAAAAAAATATTTCATAGGTTCTATAAATTAGACAAACAAGGTACAGTTAGGGGTATAGGTTTAGGTCTGCCCATTTCACAAAAACTTGCCCATAAACTTGGAGGAGAATTAACTGTAGAATCAGAGTTAAAAAAAGGCACCACCTTTTATTTTACAATTCAAAAAAACAAAATTATAACAACCGAAGAGTTGCCTATGCCCAATATAATAGAGCATAATAAACTAAAATGGAACAAAAAACATATACTTATTGTTGAAGACGAATTTGCAAACTTACTATTCCTGAAAAAGGTGCTTGAAAAAATGAATTGTATTATAACTGTTGCTAATAATGGTTTAGAGGCTACAAAAAAAATTGAAAAGGGCGAAAAATTTGATGTTATTTTAATGGATATTAAAATGCCTGTAATGAACGGTTACGAAGCCATTAAAATAATAAAAAGCATTAACCCAAACCAAAAGGTAATAGCGCAAACTGCTTATGCACGTATTGAAGATGAATACAAATTATATGAGGCCGGCTTTGATGAATATATAGCCAAACCAATTAATATTGAAGATCTTTTTAGAAAAACAGATAATATTTTTAATGCCTAAATTAAATGATTTTCAAAGTTTAGAATCATATATTTTAGGAAAATAGTTTAATTCAGTTACTCATTGTGTTATTAGCAAGAAAAATATCTGTAGTATTTGCCTTTTTTCTTATAACGGCCAGCTTTTCTCATGGGCAAAAAAATGTGTCTGATAGTTTAAAAACTATTTTAAGTCATACGCAAAACGACACGGTATATGTTGAAACTTTAAATAAACTATCGAAAATTTACCGTTGGCAAAACCCAATAATGGCTTTAGATTATGCCGTAAAAGCCGAAAAAATAGCTAAAAATTGCAATTACCATAATGGGCTGGCTTTAGCATACCATAATATTGGGGCATTGTATGCCAATAAGGGTAATAACAAGCTTGCCCTTGAATATTATAAAAAGTGTTTTAAGCTTTATCAGCTATATAACAACAAATTGGGCTTAGCAAATGTGCAGGGCAACATGGGGTTAATTTACAGGCGTCAAAAAAACTATACTAAGGCACTTGAATTGCACAACAAAAGCTTAATAATAAAAAAACAGTTAAACGACACTATAGGCATAGCATATTCTTACGGTAATATTGGTTTGGTTTTTTCTGAACAAGGAAAATACGACAAAGCATTAATCCATTTTTACAACAGCCTGCGGTTAAAAGAGACATTGAATGATAAATATGGTATGGCCAATTCATATGGTAATATTGGAGTTATATATTTTGAAATTGAGAGTTATGATCAGGCTCAGGTAAATTTAGAACGAAGCCTAATGCTGTTTAAAAAAATAGGGAACAAAACAGGAATTGCCGAATCACTTCTATATTTAGGAGAAATTTACAGAATTCAAAACCTGAATAGCAAGGCAATTGATGCTTTAAACCAAAGTTTAGAAATAAATAAAGAAAAAGAAAATATTGAAGGTATTGCCGATGCCTACCTTAAAATAGGTAAAATAAAGGCATCGGTTGGTAATTATTATCAAGCATACAGTAATTATATTAACAGTTTAAATTACTATAATAAAATACCTAACCCACAGGGAATTGTAAATTCAAAATTATTACTTGCAAAATACTATCTGCATTTTAACGACTTTGATAATGCAAAGGTACATCTAAAAAAAGCACTTATAATTGCTCAAAAACAAAGTTTTTTAAAACAGGAGTATGAAATTTCAAAACTTTTGGCAGGTATTTATTTAAAGCAGGAAAATTATTATAGGGCATCAAAAATACTTTTTAATGCAACAATATTGTTAGATTCGCTTAGCATAAAAAGCATGGCTAAAGAGGTTACTCAAATTCAAATGCAGTACGATTTTGATAAAAAAATGCAGCAAAAAGAGATTGAAGCAATGCGCATTGAAGCTAACAATAGGTTGCATATACAAAAAACAAAAATGGTGCGAAATATTATAGCTGCCTTTTTTGTAATAGCATTAATTGTATCAATATTAATTTATAAAAGCTCAATTAATATAAAAAAGCAAAATGAAACTCTTGAAAAGCAAAAAAACTTAATCAATAAGCAATTAGTTGAGCTTCAAGAGCAAAAAAACTCTCTTGAAAAAGCAAACCATACAAAAGATAAGTTTTTGTCAATTATTGGGCACGATTTGCGAAACCCATTTAATGCAATAAACAGCTTTGTTGCATTGGTTACCGAGCAGCCACATAAGCTAAATGACGATATGCTTATGAAATATCTTTTTTTAATTAAAGATGCCGGTGCAAATGCTATGAATTTGCTCGATAACTTATTGGAGTGGGCAAAAACACAAAGTGGCGAAATTGTTGCACAAAAAGAGGAGGTTTTATTAAACTACATACTTAGGGGTAATGTACTTTTAATTAAAGAGATGGCAAGGCAAAAAAATATTGAGATAATAGAGGAGCTTAAAGGAAATCCATCGGTGTATATCGATAAAAATATGATTAATACCGTTATACGGAATTTACTGTCAAATGCCCTTAAATTTACTAATACCAAAGGTAAAATATGGATTAAAACTATTATTAAAAATAACGAAATAAAGGTAGTTGTGCAAGATACCGGGGTGGGAATTTCAGACGATATGCTGAGTACCCTTTTTGAACCGGGAGTAATAAAAAAAGATGTTAATGGTATGGCATCATCGGGTTTAGGACTAATTTTATGTAAAGAGTTTTTGCATCAGCACAAGCAAGAGCTTAGGGTTGACAGTAAAATAGATTATGGCACAGCTTTTTGGTTTTACCTGCCACTTGCTGATGATAATACAGACGGATAAAACAGCCATAACCTGTCTCGATTCTTTTGGAAAGAATGGTTATAAATATTTCCACTAAATTCGTGATGCCAAAATTATAAACAAATGAAACTAACTCTGCAAAAAAGGTGGAGCAGGCTATGTAAAAAATTATCATTTATTTCACACAGGAGCATGATTAAAACATATTTGTGATAATAAGTGTAATCCGTGGACAATAATTTTACTATTAATGCAATCGTAGCATTTTTTAAACAGATAAAACAATAAAATATGGATAAAGTTATATGGATAATTAGTATTTTAGCGACTTGTGTGTTGGGTGGGTGGGGGTGGGGGGGGGGGGGGGGGGGGGGGGGG
>CBDUWQ010000151.1:0-9757 GCA_965370965.1 uncultured Bacteroidales bacterium | reverse complement strand
AAAGTTTTAAACTCCTTGAAAATTATTGCTACTTTGTAAACTGATTAGTAACAAAGATTTTTCATTTTAATTTGTTTTGTTGTTTAATTCAATGCTTTTTTTTGATAAATTTAGCATTTTATTTTTAATAATAAGTCTGAATACCTTGGCAGAGGTGTTTTAGAATCGTTCAATTTAGATTGTTATCATTAAAATTGTATAATATGCGAACCTCAATCCTTTTTTTTATTTTAAGTATAGGTTTAAGCCTTTCGGCACAATTTACACCACCAAAAATTTTTGAGCAAAGTAAAACCTTAACCTATTACCAACTTATAAGCGAGTATCAGAAATTGGCCGATGCATCAAAAATAGCACAGCTGATAACTTATGACAAAACCGATTCGGGTAAACCTTTACACCTGTTTGTTATTAGCAGTAATAAAGGGTTTAACCCTAAGATGCTGCGCAAAAGCAATATGCGCATTGTGCTTATTAACAACGGAATACATCCGGGCGAACCGGCAGGCATGGAGGCAAGTTTGCAGTTGGCAGCACAACTTTTAAATAAAAACGACTCAATAAGCAAGGTGTTAAAAAATACGGTGGTTTGCATAATTCCTGCATATAATATTGGTGGCATGTTAAACCGCAGCACATATAACCGTGCCAATCAAAATGGCCCCGAGGAGTGTGGTTTCCGTGGCAACGCACGCAATATCGACTTAAACCGCGACTATATGGTTTGCCAAACAAAAAATGCACAGTCGTTTACAAAAATATTTCATAAATGGAAACCCGATATTTTTCTTGAAACCCATACCACCGATGGCTCTGACCATCAACAAACGCTTACTTTAATTACAACGTCACATCAGGATTTACCACCTGTGCTTGGTAATTATTTAGATAAAACCATGCGCCCAAAGCTTTTTAAAATGATGGAGGAAAAGAGCAAATACCTTATGTGCCCATATGTACATGTTTGGCGCAAACCACCCGATAACGGGTTTCAGCAATTTATTGAAACACCGCGCTTTTCAACGGGTTACACATCACTTTTTAATACCATCTCGTTTATGACTGAAAATCATATTTTTAAACCTTTTGAAGATAGGGTACTTTCGTGTTTAGATTTTATGCACTGCCTTTTGGACTTTACAAGTAATAATGCCGACGAAGTTGCTGAAATGCGTAATAAGGCCAACGATTATACCAAAAAGCAGAGCGATTTTGTGCTAACATGGAAAATTGATTCAACAAAATATGACACCATTACTTTTTATGGTTATGAAGCTACTTATCCGCCAAGCAAACTTACGGGTGAGCCTTTGCTATATTATAACCGCGAGAAACCTTATACAAAAAACATAAAATACTATAACCATTTTGAAGCCGAACTTACTATTACAGCACCAGAGTATTATATAGTACCACAGGCTTGGCGTGAGGCAGTAAAACGTTTACGCTTAAATAAAATTGATATGTTTAAGTTGCCAAACGACACTACCCTTGAGTTGGATATGTATTATATTAAGGATTACGAAACATATAAAAACCCATATAATGGTCATTATCCACATTATAATGTAACCACAACAACAAAAACCATGATGGTTGATTTTTATAAGGGCGACTATATTATTCCTGTAAAAGGACGCAAAAAACAGTATATTATTAATGCTTTGGAGCCCACAGCACCCGATTCGTATTTTTCGTGGAATTTATTTGACGAAGTTTTGCAAAGCCGCGAGTATTTTTCGCCCTTTATTTTTGAGGAGCGAGCCATACAAATTTTAGATACCACACCCGGGCTAAAAGAGCGGTTAAAACAGGAGATTGCACGAAACCCCCAAATGAAAAAAAATACATATTTACAGATGCGATTTATTTATCGGAATTCGCCTTATTTTGAAAAGAGTTATATGAGATATCCTGTAGGAAGGATTATAGGTAAAATTGAGCTCCCGTAGGTTAATACTAAAGGGTATGATGATTTATAAGGCTATACTACCTTTTTGCAATTGTTAGAGTATTTATCAAGCTGCAGTATATATTTATCAAGGTCAACAGAATTTTGCAGTTTTCCGTTAATTAAGGTTACGGTGGTAATTACAGCCCTTATGCATAGTTTTTCATCGGGCATACGGAAAATATCTTGATAAAACATATATTTAATACCTTGTTTTTCAACATTAAGTTTTGATATAAATTTATCGCCACTTTGTAAAGAAGTTTTATATTTAATATCAACTCGGGCCACAACGGCCACAATACCTCTGTTAAAAAGGTTGGTAAAATTAGCACCTTTCAAGTCTAAAAACTCATGGCGGGTGTGTTCTAAATAGTTTTGATAAACTGAGTTGTTTACAATGCCTTGTAAATCACATTCGTAATCGCGTACCTTAAATTTCTGTTCAAAAATATAGTTTTTCATATGCTTAAAAAATTGCCACAAATCTACCTGACGTTTGATATCTATTTTGGAGCGGATTTGCAACCACTTCATGTTCAATTTATTGCTTTCGTTTTTAAAAGTAAAAAAGTTTTGCAAACCACTGAAACAGCTCTTGAAGATATACCGTGTTAGGCTTTCGTGCTTTATTTCTCATTTCGTTTTAAAAATTCTAAATAATCTTTCAAATATGTTTTGTAAAATTCATTTCTGTTCCAAGTTGGCTGATGAGCAATCGGATAAATTCGTCTTTGTAAGTAATTTTCACATGGCTCATTAAATTTATAGTTTCCACCAGATTTTGTCTGTCCAATATAATCCCAATAATCTTTTACTTTTTTACTATTTGTATGTACTAATTGTTTTATTAATGGTTCCCCAAGCGTTATTACGAATGAATTTTTAAACACTGCTAATTCATTAGTTAGTAAATCCATCCAGATTTTAAATTGGCGAGTTAAAATTGCTTGGTCGTCAGCAGGAGGTTTTTTAAAAAAGCATTTGTATAAATTTGTTGCATAAACTTCTTTTTCAATATCAATTTGAAGAATATCACAAACTTTTTTCAGGTATGTTTTTAGACTATTTCCTTTATCAAGGTTCAATGTTACTTTAATATTTTCTCGCGATTTTATGTTTCTTACAGTTGGGTCTTGTCCAATAAAAATTAATTTTATTTCAGAAATTTTGTCCGCTTTTGAAAAGGGAAGAATAAAATCATAGGAAAAATCAATATCATTTTGCAATACAGTATCTTTTGACAACAAGTTTTTTGTCGTTCTAAGTTTTCTTTCTATTTGCAAAATATGGTTCTTCATTCTTCTTGCTTACAATTCCTTATTCCAACGAGGTAAATGTCCATGTACTTCAAAAAATCGCTGTATTATCGCTGCTTCTACAAAACTTGGAATATCCATAGTCTCAGAATTAATTGTGTCATACCAATAAATATCTAATACTTCAATTTTTTCGTCAATCAGTTTTTGCTTCCATGATTTTTTTCTTGGTATTTTCCCAAATTGATGTCCATTAACAATTCTGTAATAAAGTCCGCCATTTCGATGCTTAATTGTTCCGTTGTTTTGAACTTTTCCAGAAGCACCAATATAAACCAATTCAATTCGTCCATTTTTTAATTCATACACGAGATAAACTCCACTCTTGTCTTATGGAGCATTACAAATATTCTCAAGTTCTTCTTTCATTGTAAAAAAAAAAATAATTATTCTTCTTGTATTTTGTTAATTCATCAAACATATTTCAATTATTTACGGTCGTTCCAGCATGAAGCCTAACTATGCAGTAAGACAGTTGCACTAATAATAATTTTAATCATGCGTCGCCT
Organism: uncultured Bacteroidales bacterium; assembly: GCA_965370965.1. Taxonomy (GTDB): domain Bacteria; phylum Bacteroidota; class Bacteroidia; order Bacteroidales; family SZUA-534; genus GH45. The sequence continues at coordinate 5,978 of CBDUWQ010000151.1, read as the reverse complement.
GACCTGCCCAAATTGTTCAGGCGGGCTTATTCGGACATATATGAGTTTAATAATTTTAAAATTATTGGACATCTCATCCGTTTATAATTTACTGTTATTACGTTTTTTGTTGAGACGATGCATGCATCGTCTTTACTATGTAATATCTTTTATCGAAAACCCCTTTTGCAATAAAAATCCCGGTTTCATGTAATCATTTAATTTATTGTTCTCAATTATATTTAATTTTTCATTAGCTTCAAAAATGGTGCATTGCATTTTTTTCATATATTCCGAAAGCTCTGCAGCCTTATGGTAGCCAATAACAGGACTTAGTGCTGTACAAACCGCCGGGCTATTATAAAGATTTTCCTTAGCCGCATCTTCAAAAACCAGAAGGTTTTTAAGCAGGTTGTTTTCAATAGTTTTATTGCAAGCCGTTAACAAATTCAGACTATCGAGCATTGCATGTCCAATAATTGGTAAATAGGCATTTAGCTCAAGTGTGCCTTGTGCCGATAGGTGCGTAATAAGCTGGTCGTTGGCATATATTTTATGTGCCGCCGATATTACAAATTCCGGTATTACCGGATTTACCTTACCCGGCATAATTGAGCTGCCTGCCTGCATAGTGGGCAGTTGTAACTCTTTATTTTGTAAAATATCGGAGCCCAATAACCTAATGTCGCCAACCATTTTTTCTAATGTAACGGCATGTGCCTTTAAAATGGCATGTACTTCAACCCACGAATCAAGGTTGCTTGTGGTATCGGTTAAATTATCGCTTTGGGTAATTGGCAGCCCCGTAAGTTTTTTTAATTCGCCAACAACTTCAACAATAAAAAACCGTGGTATTGCAATGCCCGAACCGGTTGCGCCTCCACCAAGGTTAACGGTTTTTATGCGCTCAAAACATTTTGACACACGCCACCAGTCGCGCGAAAGGGCATCACTATAAGTCCCAAACAGTTGCCCAAACGATGAGGGCACGGCTTGCTGCATTTGCGTATAGCCTGTGCGTATGCTGTTGCGGTAAGTAGTTTCCAAATATTCAACCTGTTTGCGCATTTTGTTTATCTGCTCCTCTAATTGGTTAAGCAGTTGCATTGTGGCAACTTTTAATGCAGTTGGAACCACATCGTTGGTTGATTGGTACTGGTTTGCCTGTTCAATGGGGTCAATTATTTTGTATTCGCCAAAATTATAACCTGCTTTTTTTAACGAAACATTGGCAATAATTTCGTTTACATTCATGTTTATGCTTGTTCCGGCACCGCCTTGTATGGCAGGTACAATAAAACTGTCGAAATATTCTCCACGGCTTATTTCAACTGTCGATTGAATTAAAGCTTCTAAAGTTTTATCGGTTGGTAAACGTAATGCTTTTTCTTTTTCGGGATATTTTTGCAGCACGGCATTTTTAAACGACCAAATTGTAAGGTAGCATGCCTGTTTAACCAGCCCTATAGCTTTATACCAGTCTTTTGAAAATGGTGTTTGATTGGGAAAATTTGCTTTTGCTCTAACCGAGTGTATCCCATATAAGGCATCGCTTGGTATTTCGAGTTCGCCAATAAAATCTTTTTCTATTCTCATTTTGCAGCTATTTGTCTGCTAAATTAAAAATAATGAACTTTAAATTGGTTGTTTAATATAATTTTTATTTGTTTATGTTTTACTAACCGCAGAGATTGTCAGCTTCTTTCTTAAATATTACAATATAACTCATGAACCTGCTTTTGCCCTATTCTTAACATCTGACCATGAAAAAGATTTGGAGTCACCGCTGGTGCGCGATTATATCGCGTTCCTCAAAAAAATAACTCATACATAATTCAGGCTAATAAAAACATCAAGCTATTCAACTACAGTAAAGCTTTTAAATTAAGTTTCGTTAGAATTATAAAATTTATAGTTTCAACTCATTTAACAAAAATAAGCTTATTTATTGTAAGCTACTTATAGACCACACGAGAATCGTGCGGTAGTGTTACTTGTTCTTATTTGGATTTTGCCTTGTGTCAAAAACTCTGTTAATGTAAACAACTGGCTCATTCCTTCTTGTTCTGTAAGTGATTTTTATATTTCGTTCAATCAATTTATTATAAGTTCTTTTCAAGTACATAAATTGTTCATCAACTGCACCCATTTCAACAAATCTTTTATCAGAAAGAACATCGACTTTATTAACCAGTGCCTATATAATATCAAAAGCTTTTTCTTCTCCAATTTGCTTGGTGTAAAAGGTATAAACTTTTTGTAAGTCTTTTACCGCTCTTAATGTCCAGTTTATTTTGTAGGTCTCCAATTTGAAATCTCCTGCTTTAAGGATTTTTGTGATATTAAATTCCCATTTTTGATATCTTCCTCTGATTCCTCAATTAAAGATTCATTAAAAAGTGACACCATTTTTGCATAAAAATTATTTACAACTGGTTCTTTTACTTTGTGCAAGTAGCTATGTATAAAATCTCTTTTTTCAATAACATTCATAATTTCCATTGTTTTTATCTCTTACAAAGTTAATAGTTGATATTCAATTTTAGTTTCATTTTAGATTTTTAGGTGTTACCTTAAATCCGCAAGATCTATACATTATAATTAAATTTTTTATCAATTACTTTATTACCTAATACTGCAAAACTTACAAAATAAGCTCCGCTATAATTATGAAATTTATAGTTTCTTCTCATTTAACAAAAATAACTTAATATAGACATGCGGATCTTAAGTACAATCGTGCGGCAGCGGGTTAAATCTGCATTATTGAGGTTTTAACATCATTATGCTTTTTTGCGGAGTTTATTTTATAATACTAAATATATTTTTTGTAGTTTTAAACTTCTATAATTTTGAAATTATTTATTTATATTATTTATTAATATTTAAAACTTTTTAAAAAATGAAGAAACTTTACTTATTGATTATTGCTGCTATGTTCATAAGTTTTACTTATGCACAGCAATATCAAACAAAAAGCGATGCTGTAAATAATATACAGCGCACTGCAAAAGTGAACAAAAGTGTTCAAAACCAAAATAAAAGCATAAAGGATGCTTATTTTACCGAGGGTTTTGAAGGTGATGACCTTGGCGATTGGACAACCGTTGATGGCGACGGCGATGGCGAAAATTGGGCAAATCAAGCTTTAACGGCACACGGTGGCACTAAAGCAGCAACTTCGTCATCATGGGCAGGGGGTACAGTTTTAACGCCAGATAACTGGCTTATTTCACCATCAATTGATTTAACTCCTAATTCATCAGGCTCTCCAACAATATTCTTGGAGTGGTTTGTTGGAGCACAAGATCAAACATGGCCTTCAGAGGTTTATCGTGTGTTGGTCTCAACTGAAGGTACTGATACAACAACTTTTGTTGAAGTTTATCCTGATGAAACAGTTGAAGCCGGTGGTCCCGATGGAAACAACTATTGGAAACGTACTGCCGATTTATCAGCATATGCAGGCAAATCCAATGTTTATGTTGCTTTTCAGCACCACAACTGTACCGATATGTTTATGATATTAATAGACGATGTTTCGGTTTATCAAAACACAACAATTGACGGTGGTTTAACAGCAATTACAGCCCCAAATAACAATGATGATTGTACATTAACCAATGCTGAAGAAGTTACTATAACTATTTTTAATTATGGTGGTGTTGCTATTACTGATTATACAGTTACTTATTCAATAAACGGTGGCGATCCTGTTTCCGAAGATGTTACAGGCGCAAATATTGCTCCATCAACATCGTTCAATTATACATTTACTCAAACTGCTGATTTGTCGGCATTAGATTATTATATAATAAATGCATCGTTTACCCAAACAGATGATTCTGATGGGTCAAATAATAATATTGGTGTATATGTAACTAACGGCGATGGTCAAATAACCGTTAAAGTTGAAACCGATGGTGCTGGTGGACAAGCATGGGAAATTGTAAATACAAATGGCGATGTTATTGCAAGTCATGGAGCTTACCAGTGGAATATTACTGAAATAACCGATGTTTGTGTTATGGACAACGATTGTTACACCTTTAATTGGACTAGTGGAACAGAGAATACTGTTACAATTAGCTATAACGATACAGAAGTTAATCAAACAACTGCTACCGAAGCATACTCGGTATATGCTATTGGCGGAAACTGTTCGGCTATTGATGCAAACCTTCAAGAATTAACATTTGCCGGATTTATAACACCGGGTATCAATGTGGATATTACCGGAGTAGTTAAAAATGTTGGTACCGATGCATTAACAAGCTTTGATGTTGATTATACAATTGACGGAGGAGAATCAGTTGGAGCATATTCTGTTACCGAGCTTGATATAGCTACAGGTCAAACTTATGATTTCACACACGATGTTGTTTTTAACCAAACTGATGAGGCTATTTATGAAGTTATTGTTACTGTTAGTAATATTAATGGAGAAACTGATGGCAACCCTGTCAACAATGAGTTAACAAAAAATATTAATGTTACAAATGACATGATTGAAAGAACAGTACTAATTGAGCAGTTTACTACAGAAGCTTGTCCTAACTGCCCTCCAGTATTGGCTTACATTGAAGGTTATTATGAAGATGATAATAATTTAATAATATTAACTCACCATGCAGGGTATTATACCGATTTTTTAACAATACCTGTACATGAGGAAATGACAGAGTTTTATAATGGAGGCACATATGCCCCTGCGGGTATGTTCGATAGGTCATATGATGCCACCGGTATCGACCCCGGTCCTATATTTTTTGATGCCGATCCTTATGGTGGAAACAAAATTGATGAGCGCTTAGCATTACCTGCTTTTGTAAGTGTTAATATTTGCGGTACTTACGATGAAAGTACACATGAGTTGAACGCAACTATTAAAGGTATTTTTTATGATAACTTTACAGATGAGGGTGTTTCGTTGTGGGTAAGTGAAGACCATATTGCACAGCAAAGCCAAGGTGGAGCTCCTGCAGATTTTGAGCACAGATTTACCAGTAGAGCTGTAATTTCTGATAGATTAGGAGATGCTTTAACCGAAACAACATCAGGTATTGAATATAGTAAGGATTATACCTTTACTATGGATGCTGCTTGGGAATTTGATAATCTATTTTTAGTTGGTTTTGTAAGCCACCTTAACGCAACAGACGTTAACGATAGGGAGATTGCAAATGCCACTCAAATTAAGTTATCTGAAATTGCGGTTTGTACTGATGATATATCTGCAATCCAAAACTCTTTAATTAATATATTCCCTAATCCTTCAACCGGAATAATAAGGGTTGAAGGTGCCGAGAATAGCACAATTGAAGTATATAACTCATTAGGACAGGTTATTACTACAATTAACAATGCTTCGCATTTGGAGTCTGTTGATTTATCGGTGTATTCAAACGGAACATATATTGTTAGGGTTATTACCGGAAATAACATTACTGTTAAAAAAGTAAGTTTAGTTAAGTAGTTTTTATATTTATTTGAATAATAAAAAAGCTGCCCTGTATTGGGCAGCTTTTTTATTTATAACAATAGCTATTTGTATATTTGAACTCATAGCAGATGCTACGAGGAATACTTATCTTTTATCAGCTCTTTAGTAGATAAAAGCCCGCAAGCTGCAAAAATATCCTGTCCTCGCGACGACCTTATGATTGTAAATTCTGGCAAGCCGTACAGAGCACCGCTTTTTCCCCTTTTGTATCAAGTTGATAGTTGGATTGCTATGTAGTTATAACTTGTAAACATCTTTTCTATGGCGTACTATTCTGATTTCTATAATTTTAACAGTATCCTCTACAGAATAAACAATTCGATAATCTCCTACACGAATACGCCATATATTTTCTTTATTTCCTTTTAGTTTTTTACTTCCCAAAGGCTTAGGATTAATAGATAATGATTCAGAAGCTTCAATAATTCTTTTTATAAGTTGACTGAAGTTTCGCACCCAATAAAATAAAGTATTATGAGATAAAAAACAACAAAAA
>CBDUWQ010000150.1:0-9815 GCA_965370965.1 uncultured Bacteroidales bacterium | reverse complement strand
AACTTTATAGGTCTCGTCAGCAAAATCTAACTGATCATAAGACATAACCCACCACGAAACAAAAAAATTACTGCCATCTGAAAGATCAATGGCGGGTGTAATCAAATAGTTTTCGGGGTCAAGAGCCCCATTGTTAAATGATTCGGAAACAATGGTATTGTACCCCGAGTGCGGTATGTGCCAAACGGTATCACTTTTAACCTCCCAGTTAAACCCGTCGCCATCCGCATCAACAAGAGCCCATCCTTCGGGCAAATCGGTACTGCCCTCAAAACCTTCTTCCAATAAAATTGTCTCTTTTGTGTTTTTTTGGTTTTTATCGTCCTTGCTGTTTAACTGAGCCGATAACGACACCGACAAAAACAGTGATAAAAAAAGTGTGATTGTTTTCATAATAGTTTAATTTTATGTTTATAAAGTAAATTTTATAAACCAAATGTAATATTACAAAACACCATAAAAAATATAATGCAAAAAAATCGATAGGGACAATGGTGGGACAGTACAGGATGTATTAAAATTTTGCCAAAAATGAACCTATCTTATTTTCGGCTCCATTAATATTTAACTTCTTTCGCAGCCGTGTTCGTGCTTTCTGAACACTTGTAATATTCAGGTGCAGAATCTCGGCAATCTCCTTGGTTGTCATATTCATTTTAAGGAAAGCGCACAGTCTTATTTCGTATTGGGTAAGTGTTGGGCAATCATTAATAAGATTTTTAAAAAAAATAGGGTGTACTCTAATAAACTCGTTCTCAAATGCGCTCCACAAATTCGTATTTTGGCTCAATTTTAATTCTGAAACAATCTGGTTAATATATTTCTGGTTTTTTTCATTAAATGACATACCAGAGTTGGTAAGTGTATTGATGATTTTGTGAATCAATTGGTTTTTGTTTGTAATATGAATCATTTTTGAGGTTAGTTCCCTTGATTTTAATTCATTTTCCTGTACCAATAATTGTTTCTCAAATTCGAGCTTTGAATTTTCAAGTTGCTTTTTCCGCATTTTTAACCTGTACAAAAGGTACAAAACAAAAATAACAAGAACTAATCCCATAATTATAAAATAAAACATAACTTTTTGGTTATGGTGTTTTATATCCAAAATTTCAATGCTCTTTTCATAGTTATACCTAATTTCAAGCAAGTCGAGTTTTTTCGATTTTTCGTGCTTATGTATTGTATCAGTTAATTGCCTTAACAAATACGAGTAATAATATGCGCTATCATAGGCTTCCAATTCGCTATATATACCTTCCAAATTAAATAACGAATAGTATTGTTGTCCAAAATTTCGCATATCAGTTGCAATATTATACGATTTTTTAGCCAATTGTATGGCCTTTTTGTAATCCTGCTCTAACCAATAATGACTACTTTTTGTATTAAATATCCATGGCAGCAACCTATTGTAGTTTTTATTGTGGGCAATGTCTAAACTTTTTGTGAAATACTCCATGCCTTTATTTACCGAATCGGAAAACATAAATGTTCTGCCAATATTCAAATAATTTATTGCAAGCCAACGGTAATTCTTTTCTCTTAAATTTATATCAACAGCTTTAAAGTAGTAATAAAGCACAAGGCTGTCGTTGCCCAATGATGAATTGGCCATTGCGAGGTTATTAAAAATACCTGCTGCTAATGAATCCAGGTTGTTCCTTTGATAAATACCAAGCGACAAATTATAGTAATTCATAGCTTTATTGTAAGAGCCTGATAAACCTTTAATGTTCCCGGCAATATTATAAAGTTTCGCCATCAATATACTGTCGCTTATTTTTTCAGCCAAATCCAAAGATTCCAGGATAAATTTTTCAGAAAGGTCATATTCATAATGCTGGATAACACTGGCAATATAATAGTACGAGTAAGCTATTCCTTTTGTATAATCCAATTTTAATGAAAGTTCCAAAGCCTGTTTTGCATACTGTTCTGATAATTTAGGATCACTCCAACTAAAATCTTCGGCAAGACGAAGAAGCAAATCAACTTTCCCAGGTTTGTCATCAGCATTATCCAACTGAATTTGCAAACTGTCAGCATTCATTTGCTTATCTGCTCCAAAACAAAAATTTGAAACAAGCAGAAAGATGACTGAAATTATTATTGGTAACATTTTCATTGTTTACAAAGCTATCAAATATTGTAATTAAAAAGCAACTACACGAATAATACCATATGGTGTATCTTGATGTCTGTTTGGTATAAGACAACATCCGGATAGTTTTGGTTTTATGGTACAAATAGAAAGAATCATTTAATCAGCTTTTTTTGTTGTTAGCTGTATTCGTAACTTAATATATTAAGTTACGTTTGTTTTTATAGCATTTTGTAATTACAAGAATATTTTTTTCTTTTTTTTTTTCATTTTGCGTGTTTTTGTACTCAAATCTTAATAATTGGGCACACCTTTTCTCATAAAGTTGAATTAATTATAAATTTTAAACTTCCCCAATTTTATTTTCTGCAAAAAATAACTAATAGATACCCATAATACACCAATACCATATTTTATACTTCGGCAAAAATTAATTGATGATGACTCTTTAGAATACTTTGCTGGACAAGTAATTTCAGCAATGTCAAATCCTTTAAAGCAAATTTGCGCCAACATTTGGTTATCAAAAACAAAATCGTCTGAATTTATATCGTAATTAACCGATTGGAGTACGTTTTTTGAAAAAGCACGATAACCTGTATGATACTCCGACAGTTTTTGACCCATTAAAATATTTTGAATTAATGTTAATATTCTGTTAAACAAATATTTATATATTGGCATGCCGCCTTTAAGTGCGCCTTTACCCAAAATTCGCGAGCCTAGTACTACCTCGTAAACCCCGTTTGATATTAAATATGCCATACTATGTATCAGCTTTGGTGTGTATTGATAATCGGGGTGTAGCATTATTACAATATCGGCATCAATTTCGAGCGCCTTATTATAGCAGCTTTTTTGGTTTCCACCATACCCTATGTTTGTTTCATTTTTTATAATATGGTGGATGTTAATTTTTTGTGCTATCTCAAAAGTATTGTCATTGCTTTGGTCGTCAACCAGTATAACTTCGTCAACAATATCAAATGGAATCTCGTTATAAGTTTTTTCTAAAGTAAATCCGGCGTTGTAAGCAGGTAAAACAACAACAATTTTTTTATTTTGTATCATTTTGTTTCTGTTTTAATACTGTGTTTTTTTATTAAAAGCCATTGCATAGCTTTTTTTATTAAAGATAATTGAAATTTGGCAAGTGCAAAAACAAAAACTCTGCTTACATTTGGGATAAATTATGAACAAACCCGAATTACTTTTACCTGTTGGAAATATTGAGGCGTTTTATGCAGCTATTAAGGGTGGTGCCGATGCTATTTATGTAGGGTTAAAAAATTTTAATGCCAGAGGACGGGCTACCAATTTTAACAATTATCAGTTTCAACTTTTATTAAATGAGGCTATTGAAAACAATATAAAAGTTTATGTAACGCTTAACACGGTAATTAAGAATAAGGAAATACATGAACTGCTTGATGTGTTATGGTTTTTATCGCAAACAAAAGTGTCGGCAGTTATAATACAAGATTGGGGAACATTTTATTTGCTTAAAAAATATTTTCCAAAACTAATTATTCATGCCAGCACACAAATGGCGAACCACAACTCGGCAGGAGCCGTATTTAGCAAAAAGCTTGGTTTTGAGAGAGTTATTTTAGCACGTGAATTAACATTGCACGAGTTAACCGATATTCAAAAGCGCACTCCAATTGAAACAGAGGTTTTTGTGCACGGAGCTTTATGTTACTCATTTTCGGGTATGTGTAATTTTAGCAGCTATTTGGGTGGGGCAGGAGCTAACCGCGGAATATGCACCCAGCCCTGTCGTAGGGTTTATAAGGTTGATGACAAGTCGCATCTGGCATTTAGCCTAAAAGATAACCAACTGATTGATTTTGTACCGCAACTTGCAAAAATAGGAGTAAGCTCGTTAAAAGTTGAGGGGCGGCTAAAATCGGGCGAATATGTTTACCAAGTTGCGCAGGCATACCGCAAGGTAATTGACGGTTCAACTGACATTAATGGAGCTCACAAATTATTGAAGCTGGATATGGGGCGCGAAAAAACTCAATGGTTTTATGGTAAAAATGTAAGCAATGCCATATCTGCAACTCCAAATACAGGACTGTTTATCGGAAAAGTAATTAGTGTTGCAGATAATACTTTTTCATTTCAATCGTTAATGCAGCTTGAGAGGGGAAACAGACTGCGCTTACAAACAAAGATAAATAGCGAACAAACATCGTTTAAGCTGGTGGAGTTTACACAAGATAAAGATGGTGTTGTTACTGTACAAGGTGTAGTAAACGATTTAAAAACGGGGAATGATGTATATTTGGCAGGGCTGCGCCAAATTAAATTTCCTAATAAGTTAAAAGGTAATGCCAAGGCAAATAACCGACCAATGCCATTTAAGCAAAAGCGTGAAATTACAAGTGGCATAATGCGGTTTAAAACTGGACAAAAAGCAAATATTTATTTACGTATTGATAGTTTAGATTGGCTACGAAAAATAAGACTTGAGAATATTGACCATCTTATTTTACAGCTTAAAAAAACCGAATGGGAACAGTTTAATACCAATGCCCCGTTTATTCAAAAAAGCAGACATAAAATATGGGTTGAGCTGCCGCAGTTTATATCTGAAAACGATATTGTATTTTATAAAAAACTTATCCAAACATTTTACAACAAAGGTTTCAGGCAGTTTTCACTTAGCCACCTTTCGCAAAAAGAGCTACTGCCTAAAGATGCAATTTTTGGCACAAACGAAAATGTTTACTGTTATAACGATGCAGCGGCACAGTTAATAAATAGCGAGGGTGCAAAATGGTTTACAAGTCCGTTTGAGAATGAGTATGATAACCTACTATCGGGTGGTAACCGCAATGTAGTTGTGCCGATGCATTATTACCCTAAACTGTTTTTTTCGAGGCAGCCTGTTGCAATCGGCGAAGGCACTTTTTATGACGACAAAAACTATGAATTCAGAAAAGAGGTGGTAAATGGTATTACAATAGTTGTTTCTGTAAAACCGGTATCGCTTTTGCAATATGGGAATAAGCTGCGCCAAAAAGGGTTTAATCAGTTTTTAATTGATTTAAGTTTTGAAAAACCATCAAAACACACTTTTAAAAGGCTTTTAATAAAACTTAAAAATTCAGAGCAGGATCAGCCATCTACTACTTTTAATTTTAAAAAGGGGTTGAAGTAGAGGTAAATTGATTATTGTCTATTATCTGCATTATTCATTTTCCGTTTGTTTGTAATTAAAAATTCATGTAGGTTTGGCACATTAATTAATTTCATTTTACCGCTGTACATTTTATGCATAAATTTTCGTTAACACGCCGTATTTTAAGTTGGAGATTAAAGAACCTTACAGGCAAGCAATTTGTTTTAATATTAAGTGTAGTTGTGGGTGTTGCCTCTGGGTTGGCTGCGGTTATTATTAAAAATCTTGTGCATTTTATTTCGGAGTGGATAGGTACTTTTACCTATGGTACAGGCGGGTTTAATTATTTGATTATAGTATTTCCTTCGGTTGGTATTTTATTGGCTGTTCTTTTTATAAAATATATTGTTAGGCGACCGGTAAGGCATGGTGTGCCTAATGTTTTGTATGCTATTTCAAAAAATAACGGTATTATCAACCGCCATAATATGTTCTCGTCAATAGTGGCAAGTGCGTTAACAGTAGGTATGGGAGGCTCGGTAGGATTGGAGGGACCGACCGTTTCAACAGGTGCAGCACTTGGTTCAAATATTGGCAGGGCGTTTCGTTTAAATTATACACAAATTACCTTATTGCTGGGTTGTGCATCGTCGGCAGCCATGGCCGCTATTTTTAAGGCACCAATTGCAGCTATTGTTTTTGCCATTGAGGTTATTATGCTCGACCTTACCGTAGCATCAATACTCCCCTTGCTTTTGGCATCGGTATCGGGTTTGTTAACCTCGTATTATTTTATGGGTCAAAATGTGTTATACCCTTTTGAGGTAACCGACCTTTTTGAGCTTAGGCAACTGCCATATTATATTCTGCTAGGTGCTTTTACCGGACTTGTGTCGGCTTATTTTATAAAAAGCTATAGTTATATTGAGGATAAATTCAGTAAAATAAAAAACACTTACAATAAACTTTTGGTAGGGGGCATTTCACTTGGCGTAATGTTGGCTTTTTTTCCAACCCTTTACGGAGAAGGGTATCAGGATATTAATTCGGCCCTTTCGGGCAATTGGGACTACCTTTTTAAAAATTCACTATTTTTAGTTTTTCAAGATAACATATATGCCATTGCAATACTATTATTAGTAATTATTTTGTTGAAAGTTATTGCTGCAAGTGTAACCTTTGGCGCAGGGGGCGTGGGTGGTATTTTTGCTCCAACCCTGTTTATGGGTGTAAATGTAGGATTGTTTTTTTCAATAATAGTTAATAATTTAGGGTTTCATAAACTGCCTACAAATAATTTTGTTTTAATTGGCATGGCAGGTATGATTGCAGGGGTTTTGCATGCCCCGCTTACAGGAATATTTTTAGTTGCTGAACTGTCAGGTGGTTACGAACTTTTTGTGCCTTTAATGATAACAGCAACCTTTTCGTACCTAATTGTAAAACTGCTTACAAAGCACTCGGTATATAATATTCAGCTTGCGCGACGCAAAGAGCTTATTACGCACAATAAAGATAAGGCCATATTGACTTTAATGAATATACGCTCGCTTATTGAAACCAATTTTAGTACTGTTGATGTTGAAAGTACATTGGGCGATTTGGTTAAGGTTGTATCAAAATCGCAGCGCAATGTTTTTCCTATAATTGATGATAAAGAAAATATGCTTGGGATAATTTTTATTAATGACATACGCCACATTATTTTTAAGCCCGAACTTTATAATGAGACTTTTGTGCGCGATTTGATGTTTATGCCACAACCTATTGTTTCTCCCTATGAGTCGATGGAGAGCATTGCCAAAAAGTTTTCAGAAACGCAGCACTATAACCTGCCTGTATTAAATGATGGTAAATATGTGGGTTTTGTATCGCGTGCCAACGTGTTTAGTGCTTACCGTGAAAAGTTAAAAGAGTTTTCGGAGTATTAAACAAAAAAAAATATTCTTTTATAGCCTAACATCTTATCTATTATTGAACAAAAAGCGGTTTTGTTGTTTATAGTATTAATAATTAACAATTGATACAATTATTGATTTTTATTAAACTGTAAAACAATTGACTATGATATTTGAAACTTTTGGAAGCATAATTAAAGAAGAGCAAGTAAAAACGGTAGAGCGTGGTATTTTGCCAAATACATTTGTATTAGAAAACTTAGGTTCTTTTCCCGGATATTATGGGGCAAACCTGCCCTCAACAGAAAAACCCGACTCAATTTTTTTGGTAATGCCCAATAAACAACCTACCGAAATGATTTTGAGAGTAACCCATGATATTAAGAAGAAAACAGGTATTAATTTTGAGGGTTCGCCGGCGAGTTTAGAGATATACAATAATATGTATCAAGCAATACGGTTGCGCTATTTAACAGGGTTTGAGCATATTGCCGAAATTCAAGAGCATTACCGCGATGCAGGTATTACATTTCTTAAACAAAAGAGGATTGAAGAAAATGCTGTTATTCAGATAAAAAAAGTTTTTAAAGTTGAATTGCTAACTGACAAAATCTTTAAAGATGAAGAGCGGGATATTTACTATCTTAAAATTAATGAGCAATTAACATGGAGTCACTTTAAAAAAGTAACCTTACAGGTACGAAATAATTTAAGAATATCGGCGTTTGATGCTGCTCTTTCTGTTATTTATGGTACTGAGGTACATGATATTGTTCGAATTTATTCATCAGCTCTTTCATTAAAGGAGTTAGAAGAGTTGCATAATAAATATGAGGAAATTATTGCAAAGATTTATTCATCAGAGAAATAGACCAGCATTTTGCGGTATGCCTGATATATTTTTGATTTGGATATAAAACCTTCGTAATATCCGTTTTTTATAACAGGCAGGTTCCATGCGCCTGTATCTTCAAATTTTTTCATAATCACATCCATTGGGTCGGTTATGTAAACCAAATCAGGTGGAGCTGTCATTAATTCGTTAACGTAAGTATCGTCGTACATTTCAGGGTTAAACATTATGTCTCTTATGTCGTCGAGCAAAACAATTCCTTGCAGTTCATTTTGCCTATTAACAACCGGAAAAATATTGCGTTTTGACTGCGATATTACATGTACAAGTTGCCGCAAGGTATTGTCGGGGTTTACCGATATAAGGTCGCGCTCAATTTCATTATCTAACCGCATAAGTGTTAACACCACCCTGTCTTTATTGTGGGTTAGCAACTCGCCGCGTTTTGCCAGCCGTTTGGTGTAAATTGAATGGGGTTCAAAATACATTATTGTTATGTACGACATAATTGAGGCTACTATTAACGGTATAAATAGCCCATAGCCACCTGTTATTTCAGCAATTAAAAAAATTGATGTCATTGGTGCATGCATTGTGCCACTCATAAATGCAGCCATACCTACCAAGGCAAAATTTGCCTCGTTTACATGAATAAAACTGAACTTATTTAAAATAAGTGCCACCAAATATCCTAAAATGCCACCCATAAACAACGATGGGGCAAATACCCCGCCTACCCCGCCGGATCCGTTTGTTATTGATGTTGCAAATACTTTAAACACTAATAATAAGAATAGGAAACCTGCATATACCCAAAAATTATCTTTAAAATCGTAAAATATACTGTGTGCCATTAATTCGTGCCCGTTGCCCGATAATATTGAGTGTAATGAGATGTAGCCTTCACCAAATAGGGGAGGGAATATAAATATTAAAACCCCTAACAGCAGTCCACCAATTAATATTTTGCCATACTGTTTTTTTAATTTATCGAACCACCCTTCGGTAATTAAAATTACACGGGTAAAATATAAGCTTAAAAGACCTGCTGCAATTCCAAGAAAAAGATACCATGGCAGGTTGCCCAATACAAAATGCTCTTTTAGCTGAAACGCGAATAGTGCCTCGCCATGCCCAATAAACAGGTATGACATTAAAGCGGCTGTAACAGCAGAAATAAGCAAGGGTATTAACGATGCCATTGTAAGGTCGAGCATTAGCACCTCAAGGGTAAAAAGTATGCCTGCCACAGGGGCTTTAAATATGCCTGCAATAGCCCCGGCTGCCCCACAGCTTATCATTAATAATACCTGCTTATAATTAAGCCTGAACAGGCGGCCAAGGTTTGAGCCAATAGATGCCCCTGTTAACACAATAGGAGCCTCAGCTCCTACAGAGCCGCCAAAACCAATTGTAAAAGTACTGGCCACAATGCTTGAATAGGTGTTATGGAGTTTAATGATGCCATTTTTTTTTGACATGGCAAACATAATGCGGCTAATGCCATGCCCTATATTATCTTTAACAAAAAACTTTACCCAAAGTACAGTAATTATTATGCCAATTGCCGGCAATGCCAAATACAGGTAATTGCTGCTGCCAATAGCCATTTTTTCATTTAAAAAATGATGGGTATAATGAATTGTGCTTTTTAGCAATACAGCGGCAAGTCCGCTTAAAATGCCAACAACAAAACTTAGCAACAAAATAAACTGTCGCTCTTTAATATGTTTGCCACGCCAAACTGTTATGCGGTGAAAAATATTTTTCATTTTTATTAAAAACTATAATAACCTGAATAATTCATAAACTTTTTGAAAAAGCAATTAA
>CBDUWQ010000149.1:0-9841 GCA_965370965.1 uncultured Bacteroidales bacterium | reverse complement strand
GATAATCAGAGTATTAATTGAAGTTGTGATGAATTCTTGCATAATTCAGGGTAAAACAGCCCCTTTTTTTATTTTCTTAAGTTTAATGCTTTAATAAGCTCACGGTACTTTCCAATATCTTTGCTTTTAAGGTAATCTAATAAACTTCGTCTTTTTCCAACTAGTTTTTGCAGCGCCCTTTGGGTGCTAAAATCTTTCTTGTTATTTTTTAGGTGTTTTGTTAAATGTGCAATCCTATAGCTAAATAATGCTACCTGTCCCTCTGTCGAACCTGTGTTGGTTGCCGATTTTCCAAATTTCTCAAAAAATTCCTGTTTTTTCTCTTTCGTTAAGTACATAACCGTTTTGTCATTTTAGTTTTAACAATATAAGTATATCCTCTAATTTTTTAGAATTGCAAAGGTAAGTAATTCATTTAAAGCTGCAAGTTGTTTTTTTAAATTTTGTTTATGGCTGTAACTTAAAGTTGATTTTTGCACCAAACATATCGTAAACAACACTATATTTGGTGCTATTAAATAATCAAAACAAAATTTGTATGAAACATTTTTATTATTTATTACTATTTGCAGGCATTGTTGCATGTACGCCTAAGCCTGAAAAAATAAACTATCCTATGACAAAAAAAGTGGATACAGTTGATGTGTATTTTGGTAACGAAGTACCAGACCCTTATCGTTGGTTAGAGGATGACAGAAGCGACGAAACTGCTGAGTGGGTAATAGCCCAAAATGAGGTAACACAAAGTTACTTAACAAAAATTCCGTATAGGGAGCAGGTTGAGGCGCGGTTGACTGAATTATGGGACTATCCAAAAATTTCGGCTCCATTTAAAAAGGGCGGCAATTTTTATGTATTTAAAAACGATGGTTTACAAAACCAAAGCGTTGCCTACATTATGGATTCATTAAATGCCGAAAAACGTGTAATACTCGACCCCAATAAATTGTCAGAAGACGGAACGGTTTCCCTTTCTAACTTCTCTCCATCAGAGGATGGAAAATACATTGCATATGGTGTTTCACGCGGTGGGTCAGACTGGCGCGAGTTTTATGTAAAGAGTATTGAGACTGGGATTGATTTGGACGACCATATAATTTGGGCAAAGTTTTCGGGTATATCGTGGTTAAAAGATGGGTTCTTTTATTCACGTTACCCCGAGCCAAAAGAAGGCGATGCGCTTAAAGGCGTAAACACTGATAGTAAAGTGTATTATCATAAAGTTGGAACAGAGCAAAGCGAGGATAAAATGGTTTATGAAGACACGGAGCACCCGCAATGGGGTTTTTATGCGGGCGTTACCGAAGACGATAAGTATTTGATAATTTCTGTTACCGAATCAACATCGGGAAATGCATTTTATATTAAAGATGTTGAGAAATGTGGCGATGTGGTTAAAATTGTTGAAAATTTTGATAACGATTTTTCAGTAATTGACCATATTGACGGTAAGCTTTTGGTAAAAACAAATTACAATGCGCCAAAATACAAAGTGATACAAATTGATTTAAATGATTTTGCCCCCGAAAAATGGATCGATTTTATTCCTGAAAAAGAGGGAGTTCTTCAGTCGGTATCGTTGGTTGGAGGAAAAATAATTGCCAAATACCTTAAAGATGCACATAGCCATGTTGAGATTTTCAACATGCAGGGAGAGTATCAATGCGATTTGAAATTACCTGTGCTTGGTACAGTTAGTGGTTTTGGCGGCAAAAAGGAAGATACCTATACTTTTTATAGCCTTACCTCATTTACTATGCCATCAACTGTTTACAAATACGATGTTGAAAATAATACCTCAAAAATATATCAGGAGTCGGAAGTTGATTTTAACCCCGATGAGTATGAAACAAAACAGGTTTTCTACGAAAGTAAAGACGGAACAAAAATACCTATGTTTATTGTGCATAAAAAAGGCATTAAATTGAATGGGAAAAACCATGTGCTGCTTTATGGTTATGGTGGTTTTAATATAAGTATGACACCAAGTTTTAGTGTTAGCCGATTAATTTGGATGGAGCAGGGCGGCGTTTATGCTTTGATGAACCTGCGTGGCGGAGGCGAATATGGCGAAGAGTGGCACAAAGCTGGAACCCTTTTGAAAAAGCAGAATGTTTTTGATGATTGTATTGCGGCGGCAGAATATTTAATAGATGAGAATTACACATCAAAAGGTAAAATTGCCTTGTTGGGCGGCTCAAATGGGGGACTGCTTGTGGGTGCTGTGGTAAACCAACGACCAGATTTGTTTGGTGCGGCAATACCGGCAGTTGGGGTAATGGATATGTTGCGCTACCACAAATTTACTATTGGCCGCTATTGGGCTACCGATTATGGTACAAGCGAAGATAACGAGGAGATGTTTAAGTACCTTATTAATTACTCGCCCGTACATTCGGTTAGAGATAGTGTTGAGTATCCGGCAATTTTGGTTACTACCGGCGACCACGACGACCGTGTTGTACCTGCGCACTCATTTAAATATATTGCAACATTGCAAGGCAAATATAAAGGCAACAACCCTGTACTTATCAGAATTGAGACTCAGGCAGGACATGGAGCCGGAAAACCCACAACAAAAATTATTGAGGAGTATAGTGATATGTACTCGTTTATGTTTTTTAATACAGGTTTAAAACCAAAGTATTAGTAATAACAAGCAAAAAGTTTGTAACACCGCCTGCCAGGCGGTAATAATACTCAAATGTATTTTTGCAGTACGTTTTAACCTGAATTATTCACTTTTATAACACCAATGTGTTATAAAAGTCGAAAAAGTAAAACTTTTCCGAGGGTTAAGAAAATACCGGAGCTTATGCTTCGGTATTTTTTGTTTTAAGGTATATAGTTTTGTGCAATTTTTTTATAAACAATAGCTTTATTTATTTTAAAACTTGCTTAATTTGCAATAATGGAATTGCCACATAAATATATAATAATTGAAGGTAATATTGGAGCAGGAAAAACCACCCTTGCAAATAAAATTGCCAACCAATTTGGCGGAAAGCTTATATTGGAGCAGTTTCATGACAACCCTTTCCTGCCAAAGTTTTATAAAAACCCCGAAAGGTATAGCTTTTCGTTAGAACTTTCGTTTTTAGCAGCAAGGTATAAACAACTTAATAAGGAGATATCATCAACCGACCTGTTTAAGTCATTTACAATAGCCGACTACTATTTTGTAAAGTCGCTTATATTTGCCCGTTCAACATTACAGTCTGATGAATTTATTTTGTACCGCCAACTGTTTGATATAATATACAAACAACTGCCGTTACCCGATATCTATTTATACTTGCACGTAACGCCCAGTAGGTTGTTGAAAAATATTAAAAAAAGGGGGCGCGATTATGAAAAATCAATAACTAAAGAGTACTTAACGCAGATAGAGAAAAGCTATTTTAGTTATTTAAAATCTGAAATGCGATTTCCTATAATTATTGTTGAAACAACTGAATTAGATTTTATTAATAACGATAATGATTATGAAAAAGTACTTAGTTTAATTTTAAGAAACAGCTGTAAAAACGGAATAAACCATATTGTATTTTAAAAACTAATGTAATTAATTATTAAATTTGTTTCTTTGACAAAAATTAGAGTTAATTATGAAAATTGCAGTATTCGCAGGGTCGTTCGATCCTTTTACAAAAGGGCATGAATCTGTTGTTGTAAGGGCTTTGCCACTATTTGACAAGATAATTGTTGCCATAGGTATTAATACGACAAAAATGAGTTTTTTGTCAATAGATGAGCGAACTGAGCTTATAAATAATGTATTTAAAAGCAATTCTAAAATTGTGATTGATTCTTATGAGGGGTTAACTGTTGATTATTGCAAAAGAGTTGGAGCCAATTTTATGCTGCGAGGTATTAGAACATCGTCTGACTTTGAGTATGAAAGGGCCGTTGCACAAATGAACAAATCAATGCTGCCGAGCGTTGAGTCAATATTTCTTTTAACTACCCCTGAGCTTACGCCGGTAAATAGCACAATTGTTCGCGATATATTAAGGTATGGCGGCGATGTGAGCCAGTTTTTACCCGATAATGCCGATATTTATAACCTATTACAAAAAAGAAAAACAAAGCAGTAAACTTTTATGTGCAAAAAACTCCTGCTGATATCCACAATTATTTTATTTTCCCTTACGGGAAGAGCTGACACTCTGCCTACAACAATACAAGGTATAGGTATTAAATATGCAGGGCAAATTATTAAAGTATATAAATTTGCCGATTATATTACCAAAAAGCTCCAACTGTTATCAATTGATACCGTTAATCAACAAGGTGCTTTCAAACTTACCTATAACCAAACAGAGCCTTTGTTAATAAGTGTGCCTTTAGGTATTTATAATGCAGTTTTGTTTACCGAAAAGGGTAAAACATACAATATAATATTGCCACCATTTCAGCCAAAAACCAAAGCCGACATATTAAACCCGTTTTTTAAAACTGTTGAAATTTATTTTGGGATAAAAAATATTGACTCAACAAATCTAAACTATCAAATAGCAGGTTTTAACGAACTGTATCACAAATATGTTGATAATAATTACAATAATATTTTTAAAAACCCACGTGAGGCTAATGTCGATTCAGTAATACAATCAATTGAGGATAAGTTTAATACTGATACAAATACATTTTTTAGCAATTACAGAACCTATAAGTATGCATGGTTAAAATATAGCAGTTATATGCGCAACCCCGATTATGTTATACGCGAGTATTTTCATAAAAAGCCGTTTTTGTATCAAAACCCTGCATATATGGATTTATTTAACCAGTTGTTTACCAATTACCTTGCTCTGTATATGAATACAAGCGAAGGGGAGAGGTTATATTCCGATATAGCTTTTGCTAAAAGTCCGGTGTATGTAAAACAGACATTCTCGAACAATATGGTTTTGCTTAACGATACCTTGCAAGAGTTTGTGTTGCTAAAAGGATTACATGATGCTTTTTACCAAAAAACATTTCCTACGCCAACTATGCTTATTACGCTCGATTCGGTTGCTTTAACAACTAAGGTGCCTTACCATAAAGCTGTTGCTGAAAATATACGAGAAAAGGTTTTACAGGCTAAAAGCGGGTTTCCTACTCCAAAATTTGAGCTGCGCGATGCCAATGGGGTGTTTAGGTTAAGCAGCGAATATTTAGCAAATTATGTGTATCTAAATTTTATTTCGGTTGAAAGCTTTGCTTGCCAGCAAGATTTTGAATTGTTAAAAAATCTTCATGAGAAACATAAAAAGGATTTTAGGATTGTATCAATTTGTATTGATGATGATTTTAATAAAGCAGTTTCTTTATTTAAAGAAAAAGGGTATAATTGGATGCTTTTAAGTTACCGTACCCAAAAAACCATTGTTGATGATTATAAGGTAAGGGCATACCCTGCATATTATTTAATTAATCCTGATGGAAAACTGGGCATGTCGCCGGCAGTTTCGCCCGGGCAAAATTTTGAATGGCATTTTTTCAAGATGCTCCAGGCTAAGAAGAAAGGTCAGTATTAGCCTTATTCAAAACTTCAATAATAGATGCAAATGAATTTTCAACCATTTCATCTTCGTCGCTTTTATTTGCCCAAACGGCTTTTGTTATTCCTTCTTTTTTTTGTGGTTTTGTTTTTTTGCCACCGTTGTATTTCATTAAATACCACTTTACCGGTTTTAATACTATACGCTTTTTCAGTTTATACGTATGGTGGGTTTTAACTAATTTTTTAATTATTACAGGTTTATCAATACCGCACTCTTCCATTACTTCGCGAATAGCAGCAGCCCTGTTTTTCTCATTCTTTTCAACGTGCCCCTTAGGTAAATCCCAAAAACCTTTACGTTTAATAAAAAGTTTCTCGTTTTTGCTGTTAATAACTACTCCACCTGCGGCTTTCCTAATTTCAAACAGCGAGCAGAATTCTTGCCAAGTGTTTTTTAAATCATCAGTAATAATAAGGTAATTATTTGAGGTGTTTTCTTCAAAAAGTTCAGCAATAATAATTTTTAGCTTTGTTTTATCGGGGTTTGTAAAAGTTTTACTGAAATTGATTTTAGATAAATGCTTTTTTGCAATAAAGAGCTTATTGTTGTTGAAAAAAACTTTATACTTTTGTGGCATGATAAACTATAATGAAATTACAAAAAGTGTTGCTAACGATTTACTACAAATTAAGGCAATAAAATTGTCTCCAACAAATCCATTTACATGGGCTTCGGGAATAAAATCGCCAATTTATTGCGACAACAGAAAAACACTGTCGTTTCCAAAAGTACGCAGCTTTGTATGCAATGCTTTTGCCGAGCTTGTTAAACAAAAATACCCCAATGTTGATGTAATTGCAGGGGTGGCCACCGGAGCTATTGCCCAAGGGGTTTTGGTTGCACAAATATTAAATAAGCCGTTTGTTTATGTGCGCTCGGGTGCTAAAAAGCATGGATTGGAAAATTTGGTTGAAGGGCATTTAGAGAAAGGTCAATCAGTAGTTGTTATAGAAGATTTGATATCGACAGGTGGTAGCAGTATTAAGGCTGTAGAGGCTTTGCGCAATGCAGGGGCAAATGTGTTGGGGCTATTTGCTATTTTTACATATGGTTTTAAAATAGCTGCAAAAAATTTTGAAAATGCCAACTGTCAATGGGATACTTTAACCAATTATGAAGTTATGATTGACATTGCTTTTGCAAGCGGTTATATAAATAAGAATGATATTGAACAGCTTAAAAAATGGAGAGATAATCCTGAAGATTGGGCAAAGTAATGTAATACCTAATATGGCTAAACTATAAATTTCAAATCACAATAAAATAAATTTCAAATAAATATCAATTTTAATATTCAAAATTCAAACAGAGTATATAAATTATTGTTGTGAAGTTTGTATTTTTGATATTGGTTTTTGTAATTTATTTGTTATTTGATAACCCGCCTGACCAGTCGGGCAGGTTTGACATTTGTTATTTTTTGCTAAAAAATACTTAGTCTGTCCCGTTTTTCGGGAAATGATAGAAATAAGATACTAAAAATCTAAAAATTTATGAAGATAGAAAGCAGGGTTGGTAAAATACTAACTAATATTGATAAGGTATATTCGCTAATTGCCGATTTTAACAATTTGGGAAAATATGTACCACAAGACAAAGTTGCCGATTTTGTGTCGGACATTGATAGCTGTAGCTTTACAATTGAAAAGATAGGCAAATTTGGCATGAGAATTATTGAGCGCGAACCAACCAAACTAATAAAAATAGCAAGCGACGATAGTGTGCCGTTTAAATTTAATTTATGGATTCAGCTTAAAAACATGGCAGAGGCTGATACAAGGGTAAAAGTAACTCTAAAAGCCGATTTAAACCCAATGATGAAAATGGTGGCAAAAAAGCCCCTTACCACTTTTGTTGATACTCTTGTTGATCGCCTTGAGCAGATTACGTAGGTGTACCTGCGGATTAACAAAATTCAAAAAGCAAAGAGAAAAAATTTAGCCAGACAGGCAGAAAAGGTATAAATATTTCTTAATTCTACTTTACGAGGTTAAAAGAATCTATAAATCAGCCTGAAAGGCTGAAATAATTAGCACAGTAATTAGTATAATAATAACACTATCCCTGAAAGGGCGATAGCGCCCTTTCAGGGCTGGCAACTTGTTCACATTAATAGCATAGGGCTGCCCTATGTTAGTGATTACGCTTCCCAAATCAAGTTCAGAACAGGCTTTTCAGAGCTATTTATAACTTCGTAAAGTAGAATTAGTAACAAAATTAAACGATTGTTGTCTCATGTAAACTTCGGTTCGCTATTCAATTATTAATCTTTCGGTATAAATTTCATTGTTATTCACTAACCTTATTAAATAAATACCTGTGCTAAAATTTGATATGTCAATCTCTGTTTTATTATTCAAAATTGATTGATTGAAAATTATCTTTCCTGTCATATCTATTATTTGAAACCCATATTGTTTCGTTGTATTTTGTAAATCAATATGTAATATTTCTTTTGCAGGATTTGGATAAACTTTAAAAGAATATTTTGCAATATTATTAATTCCGATTGCAATTATTGTTACATTAACAGTTTGTACTGCCCCGTCAACAACTACTGTTCCGGTTTCAGCATCATATCCGCTTGCCGAAACGAGATAAGGATAGCTGCCATCTTCTAAGTCAATTGTCGCTATGCCGCTTGCATCGCTTGTAAGGTATTGACTGTTTATTGAAATACTGGCTCCTGATATAGCATCTATTCCATCGCTTATATTGAATGTTGTTGTATAAGTTGTTGCTGTTATTTCTGTCATTATTACATTAACAGTTTGTACTGCCCCGTCAACAACCACTGTTCCGGTTTCAACATCGTATCCGCTTGCCAAAACGGTATAAGGATAGCTGCCATCTTCTAAATCAATTGTCGCTATGCCGCTTGCATCGCTTGTAAGGTATTGACTGCTTATTGTAATACTGGCTCCTGATATAGCATCTATTCCATCGCTTATTTTGAATGTTGTTGTATAGCTTGACGCTAAGGAAACAGAAATATTGTAAGCTATGGTATCCCAACTACTTATTAAGTTTTCTATATACAATTTTACATGGTATGTGCCCAATAAAGCATAAGTATAAACAGGATTTTCGCTTGTGCTTGTGTTTGCATCTCCAAAATCCCAAAGCCATGAAATTGATCCTGTACTTATATTAGTAAATGTAACTTCCAGATTATTTTCAACATATGTGAAATTGGCTTCAGGTTTATGTTGCTGATAATAGAAATCTACTGCTTTTACAACAATAGTATCCCAGTATTCATTTCCTGATGTTCCGTTTTCCCAATTACCATTATCAACGCCATAAAATTCGTGATCTACACCCTCTACAAAATATGTTTTCATTGAAGGAATACCAATATTATTTAGTCTTGTATTTATTGAATTACTTCCATAAACATTTGATACATTTGATAAATTAAATGGTGCACCTGAGTTAAATGGAACAATAGCATCAGCAGTTCCATGAATTAAAAATACATTTTGAACATTTTCACTTTCAATAATAAGTGTATCGCCAACACCACCCCAACATGCCATAACAGCATCGGGCTCACCGTTAAAGCTAAGGTTTTCTCCAATATCCAATGCGCCTAAGTCGGACCCTGCATATGAAACATAAGAAATTATATAATTAACAGCTCCTGCATCAATCGGTTTTTCATCAATATCCATAAAAATACTATTTAAACCTATAAATGAACCTGCACTATTACCTCCCCAGTAAATTTTTTCAGGGTCTATGCCATAACTTGCTGCATTAGCTCTTAAAAATCTTACAGCAGTTCTACCATCCTGCAAGCCGCGATAAGCTGCACGATTATAGTGTAAATTAGCATTATCTACAACTTCAACTCCTTGTCGATAATCAATTGTTACTGTTACATAGCCCTTTAAAGCAAATGTATCGCAAAATGCTTTCATATCATCAACATCTTTGCTCCCATCATAAAAACCACCTCCATGTGCAAAAACAATTGCCGGGCGACTGGTTTCGGTATCGCCTGTTGGCTGATGAATATCCATTTTCAAATCAATGTTTGTAGTAGCACTTTCATCGAAATATGGAGAATTTAGATTAGCCGCATTGCCATATACTACATCCTCTGTTACTGTAACATTGCTAAAAATTCTATTTGTATATCTGTAATTCTGTGCATATACTGATAAAAGGATTATTACTCCTAATAATGTAAAAATTGATTTTTTCATGAACTTTGTTTTTTAAATAAATTATTAGAGGTGTTTATTTAGATACAACTATAATATTCTTATATTCAATACTATCGC
>CBDUWQ010000148.1:0-9889 GCA_965370965.1 uncultured Bacteroidales bacterium | reverse complement strand
ATAATCAATATGTTAACTGCTTTTTCAAAAAGTTTATGAATTATTCAGGCTAAAATGGAACTGTAATAGATTTTCATTTTAGATTTTTAGTTACTACTCAATACCACTCTCCTTTAAAATTTTAACCAATGAAGGGGTATAATACGACAAATATTTTGGGTACATTTCTTTTAAGTAATAATACAAATCAATAAATAGTTGTTCCGATGCTTTTTCATTATATTCATCCTTAAAATGCTGGAGTTTAGCTATAAAGTTCTTATGCTTTTCCCTAAAATAGGAGTAATCTAAATCAGCAACACTATTTACAAGCATCTTTTCTTTCAATATGTAATCATGGGCAAATTGTAAAAGCGAAAAAAATAGTTGATTTCCCTTCTCCTTAAATGCTTTTTCATCAATACATGTGCCCAAATCATTAATAATAGATAAAAACCTTTTATGTTGTTTGTCGGCAGTAAGCAGTCCTACACTATATTCGCTTTTCCAAGTTATTGTTTCAGTTTCCATAATTACATCTATTTTTATAAATCAAATGTAAATTATTTTATGGTATGGCAAAATGACTTAAATCATATAAGTATGTTTAACAGGTAAAATGCAAAGTTAGAACTATTGGTGCAAATCATCCTGTATAAAACTCATCCTTTGCTATTATGGATTAATAAAAAACTATATCTTTGATATATGAGGACATTACAAGAAATAAGATTTACTCTTGGTAATCATAAGCAACG
Organism: uncultured Bacteroidales bacterium; assembly: GCA_965370965.1. Classification (GTDB taxonomy): domain Bacteria; phylum Bacteroidota; class Bacteroidia; order Bacteroidales; family SZUA-534; genus GH45. Next base: position 9,152 of record CBDUWQ010000148.1, on the reverse strand, counting down.
CTTATTTACTGATTATCCTATTAAATCAATGGCGATTTTTGGTTCGTATTCACGTATAGAACAAAATAATGATAGTGATTTAGATATCTTAGTTGAATTCAATGATAAAATTGGAATACGATTTATTGATTTAGCTGATGAAATAGAAAATATTGTTGGATTTAAAATTGATTTAGTATCTAAAAAAGGGGTTAAAAAAAAATATTTACAAGCTATTGATTCCGATTTGATTTATGTCTAAACGAGATAAGATATTACTATTAGAAGATATGTTGCAATCTGCAAATAAGATTAAGCGATATACTGATAATGTGGATTATGATTCCTTTGTGGAAGACTATAAAACAATTGATGCTGTAGTTAGAAATTTTGAAATAATTGGAGAAGCTGCAAATAGGATGGATTCAGATTTTCGAACTAATAATCCAGAGATTGAGTGGAAAAGAATACGTGGATTTAGAAATAGGATAGTTCATGAATATTTTGGTGTTGATTATGAAATTGTTTGGTCAATAATTGAAAATAACGAAGCTACATAGCCTTACGCAGTAAAAGTAATGCGGGCTAATTACCAAGTTTTAACATTGCTACTTTTAATTAAAGTTATTTCAGTTGGATAGAGTATTCATTCAAAATCACGTACTACCCTTGCTGCAATCCGTTTAGAATATATTTGTATTAAATGGTAAAAAACAACACTATACTATTTGCCCCGTTAAATTGGGGTTTGGGTCATGCAACACGCAATGTGCCGTTAATAAACAGCTATATAAAAAAAGGCTACAAGGTTATTATTGCTGCCCATGGTGCTCCTTTGGAATTTTTAAAATTAGAGTTTCCTAATTTGCAATTAATAAAACTTACAGGGTTTAAAACCCGATATGCCCCAAAACCCTTCTTTTTGTTATTTTTACTTTTGCAGATGCCGGTTTTTTACATATCAATAATAATTGAGCATATAAAATTAAAAAAAATTATTAGGCGTTATGGTATAACCACAGTAATATCAGATAACAGGTACGGGTTATGGAATAAGAGTATTAAAAGCATTTTAATATCCCATCAATTATATATACAGTTGCCAAAATTATTGAAATTTGCCCAACCTGCATTGCATTTAATTACCCATAGCCTAATTAACAAGTTTGATGAATGTTGGATACCCGATTATAAGGATGCCGAGAAAAGCTTGGCAGGCAAATTATCGCACGGTGCTAATATGCCCAAAAACGTAAATTATATTGGTCCATTATCAAGGTTTACCGGGTATTTGGCTAAGGAGATGGCAGAAAAGCAGTATCCCGATGTGTTGATATTAATTTCGGGGCCTGAACCACAGCGTACTATTTTTGAAAATGAAATGGAGAAAAGGTTTATGGATTCACATAAAAAAGTTTTAATGATTTGTGGTAAACCTATTTATAACAATATTAATTCACAAAATATCATATCAAATATTACAAAAGTTGCTCATTTAAATACAAACGATTTTTATCATAATTTAATTAACGCAAAGCATATTATTGCACGTAGCGGATATTCAACCATTATGGATTTGCATGTGCTTTCACTTAAAGCAGAACTAATTCCAACGCCAGGGCAAACTGAGCAGGAGTATTTGTTTGAGCGTATGGGTATGCTACAAAAGCAGAATTATAGTTACCGTATTAATCATTATATAGACATATAACTTGCCGAATTAATGCAAAAACAGTAATGTAATTTGCCGAATTAATAAAAAAATAAAAATCCAACAAAAATGGCTCGATACATAAGATAACTTTTTACCATTTGTAACTTATTAACTTGGTACAATCAAATAAAAGACTTTTTTGTCTTAAATACATGTTAATTTATTATCAATATTTTAAAGTTTTAGTTATTTTTGCGCTTCAAAACAATATAGTATAACTATTGTTGTTGAATAAATAAAAAGTTGCAAAATAAAAAAAAATGAGCAATCAAAATAAAGTAATAAATGATGTTACGCAAGGCGAATATAAATATGGCTTTTATTCTGATATTGAGCAAGACGCCATACCCAAAGGGTTGAGTGAAGATGTTATTCGTTTAATATCATCAAAAAAAAATGAACCCGGCTGGATGCTTGAATACAGGTTAAAGGCATATAGAAATTGGCTTAAAATGGATATGCCCAAATGGGCGCACTTAACTATCCCCGAAATAGATTATCAAGATATTATTTACTATTCGGCTCCCAAACAAAAAGCTAAATACGAAAATTTAGACGAGGTTGACCCCGATTTGCTGGAAACTTTTAATAAGCTTGGCATTCCGTTAAATGAGCAAAAATTGCTTTCGGGAGTGGCTGTTGATGCGGTTATGGACAGTATTTCAGTTAAAACTACTTTTCGTGAGGCACTTTCTGAAAAAGGGATAATATTTTGTTCGTTTAGCGAGGCAGTTCAGGAACACCCCGATTTGATTAAAAAGTACATGGGCTCGGTTGTACCACCAACCGATAACTATTTTGCGGCACTTAATTCGGCAGTTTTTTCTGACGGGTCGTTTTGTTATATCCCAAAAGGGGTGCGTTGCCCAATGGAATTAAGCACATATTTTAGGATAAACGCAGCCAACACCGGGCAGTTTGAGCGAACGCTTATTATTGCCGACGATGATAGTTATGTAAGTTACCTTGAAGGGTGTACCGCGCCACAACGCGATGAAAATCAATTGCATGCAGCTATTGTTGAAATTGTGGTAATGAATAATGCCGAAGTAAAATACTCTACCGTGCAAAACTGGTATCCGGGTAATAAAGAGGGAAAAGGCGGCATATTTAATTTTGTTACAAAGCGTGGAATATGTCAAGGTAAAAACTCAAAACTATCATGGAGCCAAGTTGAAACAGGATCGGCAATAACATGGAAATACCCAAGTACAATACTAATTGGTGATAATTCGGTTTCAGAATTTTACTCGGTAGCGGTAACAAATAATTATCAGCAAGCCGATACCGGCAGCAAAATGATACACATTGGTAAAAACACAAAAAGTACTATTATCTCAAAAGGAATTAGTGCCGGTAAAAGCCAAAACAGTTATCGTGGTTTGGTAAAAATATCAAAACGAGCCGAAGGTGCCCGTAACTTTTCGCAATGCGATTCGTTGTTGCTTGGCGATAAATGCGGGGCACATACTTTCCCGTATGTTGAATGTGAAAATAATAGTGCCATTTTGGAGCATGAAGCCACAACATCAAAAATTGGCGAAGACCAGATTTTTTACTGCAACCAGCGGGGTATATCAACTGAAGATGCAATTGGGATGATTGTAAACGGTTATGCCAAAGAGGTGCTGAACACACTGCCAATGGAATTTGCCGTTGAGGCTCAAAAGCTGTTGCAGATTAGTTTAGAGGGGTCGGTAGGTTAGAAGAAGTTGGAAAGTTAAAAGTTAGAAGAAGTTAAAAGTGAGCTAAAGTTAGAAGAAGTTAGAAGTGAACTAAAGTTAGAAGAAGTTAAAAGTGAGCTAAAGTTAGAAGAAGTTAGAAGTGAACTAAAGTTAGAAGAAGTTAGAAGTGAGCTAAAGTTAGAAGTGCCTAAAGTTGTAAAAACTAACTTAAGGCACTTTAAGTACTTTTAACTTATCAACTTCTTATAATGTTCAACAATTATTTACATAAATATAGATTGTTCATAAAGTGAGTGTTTTTTATTGTCGGAACAACAACCGCCCTGAAGGGGCATAAGAATATAGCCCGTGGGCAACGCCCCGGGATTAATAATAGTCGGGTATTTAACCCAAAGCGGGTGGCAATCATTAGCCCGGGTTTTTAGCCCTGAAGGGGCGCAAGCAATTGCACAGGACAGGTTCTGTGATTATTTAAAGATTAAGGAGTAAATAAATATTATAAGATGTTAAAAATAAAAAATTTAAAAGCCTCGGTTGATGGCAAACAGATATTAAATGGTTTAAACCTTGAAATTAAACCGGGCGAAATACATGCCATAATGGGTCCTAATGGCTCGGGTAAAAGTACTTTGGCAGCTGTAATGGCTGGCAATGAGCATTTTGAGGTAACCGCAGGAGAGATATCATTTATGGGTAAAAACCTGCTTGAGATGGCTCCTGAAGATCGAGCCCGCGAAGGCATTTTTTTAAGTTTTCAATACCCTATTGAGATACCGGGGGTAAGCATGGTAAATTTTATGAAAACAGCAGTTAACGAGCATCGCAAATATCAGGGTAAAGAGCCCATGAGCGCAGGCGATTTTTTGAAAATGATGCGCGATAAAAAAAAGGTTGTTGAAATTGACGACCGCCTAACATCACGGGCGGTAAACGAAGGATTTTCGGGCGGTGAGAAAAAGAAAAACGAAATTTTTCAGATGGCAATGCTCGAACCAAAACTGGCAATACTTGACGAAACTGATTCAGGACTTGATATTGATGCCTTACGTGTTGTTGCAAATGGCGTTAATAAACTAAAAACAGCTGAAAATTCAACAATAGTAATCACTCACTATCAGCGGTTACTTGATTATATTGTACCCGATTTTGTGCATATTTTATATGACGGTAAAATTGTAAAAACAGGGGGGAAAGAGTTGGCTCTTGAACTTGAAGAAAAAGGCTACGATTGGATTAACCCAAAAAATTTGAACCTCAAAAAATAGAATAATGAGCAATTCAATAGATAGCAACACAATGAAATATAAGTTGATAAATATGTATCAGCAAAATAGGGATAAGATAAATAAAGGTTTGCCTGAATGTTTAAATAAATTTCGTGATGTTGCAATTAACAATTTCGACAGGTTCGGTATTCCTGAAAAAGGGGAGGAGAAATACAAATTTACCGATATGATGAGAGCCTTTGGAAAGACTTATGCCTATACCTTTAACCCACCGTTACAATCAATTGATGAGCAAGCTATTTTTCAGTGCTCGGTTTCCGATTTGGATACCGATACAATTACGCTTGAAAATGGTTGGTATCACGAAAGTAATAACAATATTACGGCAAAACATAAGCAAATTGAGATAATGAGCTTGCGCGAAGCAGCTCAAAAGCATAAAAATTTGTTTGAAAAATATTACAATACAATTGCCGGAAAATCTGATGCAGCAACAACGGCGTTGAATACTGCCTTTGCTCAAGACGGTTTGTTTTTGTATATCCCTGACGGGGTTATTCTTGAAAAGCCGATTCAGATTATAAATATTTTAAATGGGCAGCATCCATTGTTGGTCAACCAGCGCAATTTAATAATTGCCGGAAAAAACTCTCAGTCAAAAATACTGTTTTGCGACCACACCCTTTCAAGCCAAAGGTTTTTAGCAAATTATGTAACCGAGGTTTTTGTTGAAGAAAATGCGGTGTTCGATTGCTATAATATTCAGAATCAAGATAATTTATCGTCGCAAATTACGTCGTTGTACATGCATCAGATGAGAAACAGCAATACACTTGTAAATACGTTAACGCTGCATGGTGGATTTGTACGCAATAATATTAGCATTAAGCTTGCCGAGGAGCACAGCGAGACAAATGTTTACGGGCTATCGGTTGTTGACGGCAGCCAGCATGTTGACAACAGCACTTTTATTGACCATGCTGTGCCAAATTGCAATAGCACCGAACTTTATAAAAATGTACTAGACGATGAAGCAACAGGGGCTTTTAGCGGTAAAATACTGGTTAGGCCCGATGCACAGAAAACACTGGCTTTTCAATCGAATAAAAGTATTTGTTTAACCGATAAAGCCCGTTTTTATACAAAACCTCAGCTTGAAATTTATGCCGACGATGTTAAGTGCAGCCACGGTGCTACTGTTGGACAAATTGATAACGATGCTTTGTTTTATTTACAATCGCGAGGTATTGGTGGACACGAAGCACGTATGATGTTAATGTATGCTTTTGTTTATGAGGTAATTAGTCATATACGGATGCCTGTTTTATCTGAAAGTTATGGCAGTTTGGTTGAAAAACGCCTGCGTGGCGAGCCATCGCGCTGTGACAACTGCTCTGTACATTGCAGGTAGTAATTTAGGGGTTTTTAAAATCACTAATTGAAAAATCCACTATTTTCATTAAATTTGCCAACCATAATAAAATCCTTTTTGCGGATTAATGTATTCATATAATGATTGATAAAATAAATAGTTTATTAAAAGAGACAGAGGAATTTACGGTAAAAACTACTGAAGAGTTAGAAAAATTCCGTTTAAAATATTTGAGTAAAAAAGGGTTAATATCGCAACTGTTTAACGATTTTAAAGCTGTTCCGGCCGAACAAAAAAGACTGATAGGGCAGGAGATTAATAAGTTAAAGCAATTTGCGCAGAAAAAATTTGATTCATTTTCAGAATCATTGGATGATTTGGGAAACCAAACACAAGCTTCCGATTTTACCCGTCCCGGCGAACCGTTGGAGCTTGGCAGCCGCCACCCAATTTCAATTGTACGTAATGAGATTATAGGAATTTTTAACCGTTTGGGATTTACGGTAGCTGAAGGACCTGAAATTGAAGATGATTTTCATAATTTTACCGCCCTGAATTTTCCATCGGAGCACCCTGCACGTGATATGCAGGATACTTTTTTTATTGAAAAAGACCCCGATATTTTATTGCGTACCCACACCTCGGGCACGCAGGTTAGGTTTATGGAGAATAACAAACCGCCTATCCGCAGTATTTTTCCCGGCAGGGTTTTCCGTAATGAGGCTATATCGGCAAGGGCACATTGTATTTTTCATCAAATTGAAGGATTGTATGTGGCCGAAAATGTTTCGTTTGCCGATTTAAAGCAAACCCTTATGTATTTTGCAAAAGAGATGTTTGGTGAGCAGACAAAAATTCGCCTGCGCCCATCGTATTTTCCGTTTACCGAGCCATCGGCCGAAATGGACGTGTCGTGCTCAATTTGTGGAGGTAAAGGCTGTAATGTTTGCAAATACACCGGTTGGCTCGAAATATTGGGCTGCGGTATGGTTGACCCCAATGTGTTGGATAATTGTGGTATTGATTCGGAAAAATATACTGGTTTTGCATTTGGTATGGGTATTGAACGAATAGCAATGCTTAAATACCAGATTAAAGACTTACGCCTCTATTTTGAAAATGATGTTCGCTTTTTGCGACAGTTTAAATCGGCTTATTAGTACGTAAGGAGGTAAGTGCTATTTTACTACTGAATATCCCTCTTTTGTGTGAGCTTTGGTAAAAACATTAGTATCCCTTGCAGGGCTCTGTTCCAATTTTTCTTTTGGGGAGGGTTTTATTTAGCCCAATCAGCTATTAAATAAATCATTTCATTGTTTTCTCCAATTAAATTCTCCAAATAAATATAGTTTGGTGCATACATTCTATGGTGATAATACCATTCTTTAATAAAGAAATTGATTCTAAAATAATCAGAATATGTATTTTTACCTTTTATGATAAAGTTTATAAATAAATTATTTCCTTCCATATTTTCAAATCCTGATATATTTATTACAACCGGAGAATCAAAAATTACTGAATCGCTATTTTCAAATTTGTCTTTTGAGATTAAAGCCTTTGAATATGAATAATGAGTTCCATTATAATAATCAAAATTAAAACTTAATGTATCGTCAATAATATTAAATTCATATTCATCTTTAAAATAATAACCATAAATAATTAATTTATTTGCAATTTGAGGTATTCTAATATTCAAATTCCCAATATATTTTTCCCCATCTATACCGCTTGCATTTAATTTAATATTTGAAACTCCTTCATATCTAAAAATATGTTCTATGAATTTTTCTTCATTCGGATGATATAATAAAGAATCATTAATAATCCATTCTGACCAGTGTATATCTTTATTTACAGACAGCAATATTTTTACAGGTGAAACATCATCCAATAATTCATAATTAATAATAATTTCAGTTTCTTTTTCTTCTTCCTGAAAATTTGAAAAGCCTAATCAAATAAAAATTAATAATATTAGTAGTATATTTTTCATAGTTCTGTATTTTTTATATTTATGTAAACTCCTTTAGTATCTTTTTTATTATACTCAATTTTTCCTCTAACATTTCTTTTGTTTTGGCTTCAGCAATAAGCCTTAAATATGGTTCGGTATTGCTTGAGCGTATATTAAACCACCAATCATTATATTCTACACGGTAGCCGTCAAAATTGTATGATGCAGTTGGTGTTTTGCGGGTAGTAAAATAATTGCGCACAGCATCCATTGCTTTTTGTTTTTGCTCAATTTTAAAATTAATTTCACCCGAGTTGGCATATTTTGCAATACCCCGTATTAATTGCGACAGAGTTTTGCCCTCAGTTTTTTTATTTGCAACAATACCTAACACAATAAGTGCTGCCATTATGCCCGAATCGGAATAATAAAAATCGCGAAAATAGTAGTGTCCTGCCAGTTCGCCTCCAAAAATACCATCAATTTCGCGAAGTTTAAGTGCGGCAAAAGCCCTACCTACACGCCACATATGCATGGTCGATCCAAATTTGCTAATATATTTGCCTACTGCTTTTGATGTGCGTATATCTTGTAGTACATTTCCTTTTAATCCTTTTTGTTCCAAAAAATAATGTCCTAATAAACCAATAATCAAGTCAGGCGATATAAAACTCCCTTTTTCGTCAACAAACATTACACGGTCGGCATCGCCGTCAAAAATTACCCCAATATCGCATTGTTTGGCTTTTACAAGGTTTTTTAAATCTTCAACATTTTTCTCAATTAGCGGGTTGGGTTCATGGTTAGGAAAAGTACCATCCATTTTATCGTAAATATAATGGGGTGCATCGCCCAAAAGCTTTTTTATTAAAAGTGCTGCCATACCATTCGAGCAATCAACAGCAATTTTAATTTTTGAAAAATCTGATAAATACTGTTTTTGAAAATTTATATATTCCTTAATTATATCATAGTCAATAACTTTACCTTTGTTTGGCGATAATTTTACAGTTTGGGTTTCCATCATCTCTTTTAATTCTCCCAAACCTGTATCAAAACCAACGGGCAGGGCATTTTCGCGCGATACTTTTATTCCGTTGTACTCTTTTGAATTGTGCGATGCTGTAATTTGCACCGAGGCTTTAAACCCAAGTTTTGCGGTAGCCCAGTATATCATTGGTGTTGTTGTTAGCCCTAAGTTATATACATCGGCTCC
>CBDUWQ010000147.1:0-9904 GCA_965370965.1 uncultured Bacteroidales bacterium | reverse complement strand
ATAAATCAGATAATTTAAGTTCTCTTTTTAATAAAAAAGTGTGAGTTTGCCCTGATCTTCTTCTTTTTCCTTAAACTTATGGTATAGCCTATTTCAGGCTCACGATTATATTCACTATTGTTTATTTTATACAGGCTTTTAAGCTTTATACCATATTTTTGTGAAATTATATACATATTCTCTCCCGGTTTAATAGTATGGTACTTATAGCCCACAGCTGCCTTTCGTCGTTTAGGCTGCAAATACATCCTTGTTCCGGGTATTAATGTAGCATCCAACGGCAACTCGTTATATTTATACAGTTGCCATGGTCTCAACTCATGTCGCTCTGCAATTGACACAAAAGTATCGGCATCTTTTACAATTACATAATCAACTCTATTGCAAGTTTTTATCTCATTTCCAAACGGATTAATCGAATAATCATCAACATTATCGGCTAAAACAGGTGCAGGCGCAGTAAAATCCTCTTTTGGCTTATACTTCTTATTATCGAATTTATAAAGCTCATTTTCTTCAATAATTTTTATTAAAAGCTTATCATATTTTGAATGAGTTGCATACCCTGCCTTTTTTAACCCCCTTGCCCAACTTTTATAATCTGTTGTTTTTAATTCAAACAAAAAAGCATAACGCCTATGTTTGGTTAAAAAATCAGAATGGTCACGAAATGATTTATCTGCATTTTTATATTTTCTAAAACACTCGTTAGGTCTATCATCATCATGGTAGTATCTTTTACCATTCCAATTATCATGACATTTAATCCCAAAATGATTGTTTGCCTTAACTGCCAAAGTACTATTCCCATTATTCGATTCCAAAATACCCTGAGCCAAGGTAATACTGGCCGGAACACCCGACCTTTTCATCTCATTTATAGCAGTTGTTTTGTATTTATTTATATACTGTTGGCGTGATGTATTTTGTTGAGCAATACCCATTATTCCACAAAAAACAAAAAGCAACAAAAACCCGGTTCGTTTCATTTATTATTTATTTATAACCATTAAAAAGCTAAGAAATAAAAGGTATTTATCTTAATGACCTTATATGTCTTAATGGTTTTATTTATTTATTTATTTCTTACATTCAATGCCTCGAAAATACATAAATTATTATATCAAAATTTAATGCCTCTAATAAACTTCTCAAATACTAATTAACAATTAATAACACCTTAAAATATACAAATTAGATTAAATACTTTTTGCTTACATTTGCAATACTATCTAAGATGATAATAAATAATCATTGTTAAACACAATTACAAAAGCGTAATACCGGCAGTGCAAACCAACAACAAAACAGTACAGCAAAATGATTGAAAAAAAATATATAATAAAAACCATAGAATACAGCTCTGAAAATGAAATACCAAATCAATATTTAGAGTTAATAAAACAAGCAAAAGATGCAGCAAAAAATGCATATGCGCCCTATTCCAAATTTATGGTTGGAGCATGTGTATTATTAGAAAACGGAAAACTGATAACAGGCAGCAATCAGGAAAATTCAGCTTACCCATCAGGATTATGTGCCGAAAGGGTGGCAATTTTTTATGCCAATTCAAATTATCCTGATGTAGCAGTTAAATCAATTGCCATTTGTGCAATAAACAATAATGGTATATTAAAAACCCCTGTATCGCCATGTGGCGCATGCAGACAGGTATTACTCGAAACCGAACTTCGATTTAATAAACCAATACGTATAATACTTATTGGTAAAGAAAAAATTATTGAAATAAACAATATTGCTCAATTATTGCCATTGCATTTTAGCAAAAATGATTTAGAATAATCAATCTGACTGCATAGTTAGATAGATTAACGACATTTTTTTTAAACACATGAAAAAAGCATCTACAATTAAAGATATCGCAAAAGCTATAGGAGTTTCCGTATCAACGGTTTCAAGGGCATTGCAAGATAAGCCCGAAATATCGGAGGATACAAAAAAGCTGGTGCGCGATATGGCAAAAAAGTTAAAATACCGCCCAAACTCAATGGCAGTAGCCTTAAAAACTCAAAAAACATATTCAATAGGTGTAGTTGTTCCACAAATTGTAAGTGCATTTTATGCATCAGTAGTAAAAGGTATTGAACAGGTTGCCAACGATTTGGGCTATCAGGTTTTTGTAAGCTCATCAAACGAAGATATGAAAAAGGAGCAGAACAACGTAAATGGTTTTATTGACCACAGAGTTGATGGTTTAATTGTTTCATTATCAAAAGCTACCGATAGTTTTGATCACATCCACTACATTGAAGATAACGAAGTACCGTTGGTACTTTTTGACCGCACATCAAAAGAGATAAACGTACCTAAAGTTGTTGCAAACGATGCCGATGCTGCATATATGGCTGTTACACACCTTATTAACAAAGGTGCAAAACGCATTGCACTAATAACCGGTCCCGAGCATATGCTAATTGGCCGAAACAGGTACAGGGGTTATGAAACAGCACTATTGCACAATAAAATTAAATTTGATAGTAATATTGTTGTAAGGTGTAATATTACTGTTGAAGATGCAAAAATTGCAACCAATAAATTATTAGCATTGCCAAACCCTCCCGATGCCATTTTTGGAATTAATGATGAAGTTGCCATTGGAGCACTATTTGCTATTAAAGAAAAACAACTTAAAATACCACAAGATATTATGGTAGTTGGTTTCTCAAACAGTAACAGATCAAGGTATATGGAGCCATCATTAACTACCATGGATCAAAACCCTGAAAAAATTGGAACATTAGCCGCCAAGCTTTTATTTGAGCAAATTAACGGCAAACCCGAGTTTGGTGTTACAAAAGAAATAATTGTTCCGTCCACACTAATTATACGCACATCATCAAACCGATAAATAGTTACTAACCTTTATAGTATATGTTTAAGCAAAAAAAACGGATTTTACAATCCGTTTTTTAAGTTTGGACACAAGTTGAGATTCTTAATGCCCAATACAACAACTATAAAAAGTGGTGTAAAATCCGATTATTTTTTCATTATAAGATCGAACTTTACTTTGAGGTAATAAACCTGACCGGCTTTACAGCCAGAGTCATCAATATAAAGGGAGGATAACTCTTTTTTTACATATACTCCAAGTTCCGGATTAGTAGAACTTAAGTCAATAACTTTAACTTTAGACTCATCTGTTACGCATACCTTCATCCAAACATCGCCCTCTAACAGGTTTAGTTTTGCATCTTGCGGATAATAAAGGTTTTTTGTAATTACATCTTTTAAATTTGCAGGTAATTTTGCTGCAACTGTTGGCAGCTCTTTTGAACTTACTGCGGTAGTTAAGCCTAAGGCTATAGCTACCAATAATACTACAACTTTTTTCATTTTAAATTGATTTTAAGGGTTATAATAACATAAGGGTATTCTAATGTGCTGTGTTTAAAAAACACAATTCTAATTTTGAATATCAAAATTATACCGTACAAACATATGCTTATTAACAATACTTGCACTAGGCGGACAGCATTCAACGCTCTCCAATTTTATTTTTACATATTTAATTAATAAAGGATGGCCATTGATAGAATTAATCTTGATTCTTCCTTTATTGGTTACATAGAAACAAATCACCACTTCTCCTTCAATATCTGATTCACGAGCTTTAACCGGGAAATACATTTGTTGAGATATTGCTTTTTTAATACCTTTTGGTATTGCTTCTATTTGAGTAGAATCGGCATTCTCTGCAACTACTGACGTTCCTGTAAAGCACATGAATAGCATCGCTGATATTAGCATTATCGTCTTCATGGTTTTAAATTATTCGATTACTGCTACTGTCAATCTTTCAAACTATTCTCTGTTCAGTCTCAATCTTGCAAGATTTTTAGGATTTAAAATCCTTTTTTTGTCATGGTTCAATTTAAAGACGCATCATAATAATATAAGTTACACTTTTGCCTAAGAAATTTATAAAATGAACTAACCCACTGCAAGCAGACGTGGTATCAAAAGGTATTATTTTATTCTTTTCGCCCGCCGCGGCGGGCGGGGAACCTGCCCGACGTTAAACTTGGCAGGCGGGTACAACCCCAAAAATTCCTCGACTTTACTTCGACCTTGCGTTCAACTGAGCTAACGCCAAAGTCTCAGTAACCACGCTTGGAATCCATGCCTGCACTACCGTTTCGACAGGCAGGAGTTAGACTAATAATTTCAGTTCACTTCTGTTTCCCGATATTTGGGACGAGACTCTAAAATCATAGTCTCACTAATTAAATCTTAAAAAAACATATTTTCTATGCAACTAAATTCACAAATAACAATCTATAAATAAAACTTAATAACACACGTAAAATAAAAAATGCTATTATGTTAAAAAAGACTTTTCTATCTGTATTAATCTCAATGATTATTGGTATTAATATGTATGCCGAATGGATACCTGTTACAAATAATAAACAGAAAGGAACAGCTCCAAAAATTACAATGATTAGTGATAACGACAACAGTACTGTTTTTAAAATTGAAATCTCAGGCTTTAATTTCAAAAAATCAGGTTCTGATAAAAGCAACTCTTATGAATCTGTTGATTTATTAACCGATGTTTTTATGGCAAATCCTGACTATCCTAAATTACCATATATATCAAAAGTATTGGCTATACCCAATAACGCATCTGCATCGGTTGAGGTAATTGAAACCGGATATACCAAAATATTTGAAAACATAAATATAGAACCCGCCCTTAAAAGCTGGCAGGAAGGTAAACAAATTCCTGCTATGGTTAAAAACCAAAACATATACAACTCCTCTGATATTTACCCAAAAACAGTGGCTCAATTATCAGACCCATCGGTATTCCGCGATTTTAGAATAGTTCGCCTTTCGGTTTATCCACTGCGCTATTTACCTGCTAAAAAACAAATTCAAGTTGTTTCATCTGTTACAGTACGTATAAATTATAATAAAAACAAAGGCAAACTTATTAATCCTAAAACTACTGCAACAAAAAAAATTGCCCCTTCATTTGGTAAATTATATAGAAGTTTTATCTCGAATTATCAAAGCGTTTTAGATGCCAAATTTGATGGTGTTGAGGGCGGACATGATGTTATGTTATGCATTATGCCCGATGAGTTTGTTAGCACTTTTGAAGCTTACGCAGAATGGAAAAACAAAAGTGGAGTTGAAGTACACATTACAAAATTTAGCGACATTAATGCCAATGCAAACAATCCAATAACCATTAAAGAGCATATTAAAGATGCATACCAAAATTGGGAAAATCCACCAACATATATATTAGTAGTAGGTGATGACGGAATATTCCCAGATAAAATCATGTTTTATGATGGCTACTCATATGCCAATGAAGATTTTTTTGTGGAAGTTGAAGGCGACGACTTTTTTCCGGAAATGATGATTGGACGGTTAACAAACGACGATATCTATCATTTAGAGGTAATGCTCAATAAATTTATGAAGTATGAAAAAGAACCATATATTGCTGATAACAGTTGGTTTAAAAAAGGGATATGCGGCTCAAACAACCTTTATGAGTCGCAAATTGAAACCAAGCGATTTACTGCAAAGGTAATGAAAGAAGATGGTGGTTTTACAACAGTTGACACCTTAATGAGCGACGGATATTATGGCAGCGGCTGTTCAATGGATATATCAGATATTACCAATGCAATAAATGAAGGGCGCAGTTTTTTAAACTACAGAGGCGAAGGTTGGACTGAAGGTTGGTCTGCAAGCTGTTACTCTTTTAATGTTAATGATGTTTCACAATTAGATAATGGCGAAAAGTTAACTTTTGTAACAAGTATAGGGTGCGGTGTTTCAATGTTTGATGCCTCTGAAATGCCTAATAGTTTTGGCGAAGAATGGCTTGAATTAGGTACACCAACTCAACCAAAAGGAGCAATTGCATTTGTTGGCCCAACATCAAACACTCACACTACATATAATAATAGAATTGATAAGGGCATTTATGTAGGAATGTTTAGAGAAGGCATGAAAACCCCCGGCCAAGTATTATTAAGAGGTAAATTATATATGTATAACCGCTTTGGTGCCAGCGAAATAGTTGAATACCAAACAAGGGTATTTACAGTATTGGGCGACCCAAGTGTTCAAATATGGAAAGCCTATCCCCAAACTGTAAATGTAAGCCATCCAGCATCGGTACCGGTAGGTTTAAGCCAGTCTGAGTTTAATGTTACATTTGCCTCAACAGGCAATGCCGTAAAAGATGCGCAAATTTACGTAACAGGCGAAGGCATTTTTGCTATTGGAACAACCGATTCAAACGGAAAAGCCATTGTGCAAATAACACCCGAAACTGCATGTGAGTTAACAGTATTAGTTAGGGGCGGTAATGTAATACCCAAAGAATCGTCCTTAACATCTATTCAAAACGAAGAACAGATAGGCCCTACAGGCGAAATATTATTTACTGAAATAGAGGGAAATAGTGATGACCTGATTAACCCTAATGAGAAATGGAAAGTAACATATACATTGAAAAATTGGGGTGGAAATACAGCACCAAATGTTAAAGCCTCACTGTCTGTTACAAATAATCAAAATGTTACCATAGAAACTACAACACCTGTAAATTATGGCAATATTGAAACAAATGCCCAAGTGCAAGGAGATGCTTTTAACTTTTTTATTAAACCTGAATTTCAAATAATTGATACATTCTCTTTTAAATTACACATGACCAGCGATAATAACTCGTGGGATTTTTCACATAATGTTAGGGTAACAGGGTGTCAACTCAAATACCAAAACTCATTTATAACAGACAAAAATTCATCGAATCCAAACTTTAGGCTAGATAAGGGTGAAACTGTTAATATATTTTCAAGTATTGTAAATTTAGGTGAAGATATTGCTAAAAATGTAAAAGGAGTTTTAAGGTGCAATGACCAATATATTGAAATAATAGACTCAATAGGTTCTTTTGGAACATTGGATATTAACGATATTAAAAGAAGTGATAATGACTATTTTATTTTAAAAGTTAAACCCAATTGCCCCGACAATTACGATATTAGCTTTAAATTAAAGCTTTCAACACAAAACGGAAACTATCCATATACAACCGAACGTGAGTTTATTTTGTCTGTTGGCAGCCCTCAACCTACTGACATTACAGGACCTGATAGTTACGGTTACTATGCCTTATCAAATAGTGATATGAGTTTTGACAATGCCCCCGAATACAACTGGACAGAAATTGAAGATTTAGGTAATAAAATATCAATACCACAAAACATTAATGATTACACAAAAACTGTAACATTACCTTTTACCTTTAAATACTACGGAAAGGAGTATAATAAACTACAAATAAGTGTTGACGGGTGGATGGCTTTTGGTGAAGGTAACCAAACTGCTGCCTATAATACACAACTGCCAAATAATGACAATATAGATTGTATGATAGCAGTATTTTGGGACGATTTATATAATAATAATTGGCCTGATTACATTGTTGGTGATTTATTCT
Source organism: uncultured Bacteroidales bacterium (assembly GCA_965370965.1). Taxonomy (GTDB): domain Bacteria; phylum Bacteroidota; class Bacteroidia; order Bacteroidales; family SZUA-534; genus GH45. The sequence goes on along the minus strand of CBDUWQ010000147.1, from coordinate 2,406 downwards.
ATTACTATAATTCTTATGACCATAGCTTTATTGTTGAGTGGAGTGGATTACCTCATGACGATGACGAATATGAGTTTAATCAAGAATATTTTCAAGCTATATTATTAGACCCTGAGCATTATACTACCCCAACTGGCGATGGAGAAATTGTTTTAATGTATAAAAAATTAATAAAAAGGAATTCATGCACAATTGGTATTGAAGATGATTCGCAAAATATTGGGTTACAGTATGTTTTTAATAATAGTTTTAATAATACAGCTTCTCCATTAAACAACAAAACTGCTATTAAATTCACAACAAAAAGCCCCGATTATATAATATCAATAAATAAAAACCATAATAGCATTAAGGATGGGTATAAATTGCATAACTATCCTAATCCGTTTTCAAACAGCACTACCATAAATTATATAATACCTGAACTTACAAATGTTAATATAGCAATATACAACCTTAGCGGACAGTTAGTTGCAACACTAAATAATAGTAAACAAACTGCCGGAAGTTATACTTTAACTTGGGATGGCTATACTAACAACGGAATAAACAATTCAGGATTATACCTATGCCGCTTACAGACTGATAAAGTTGTAAAAACTATAAAAATGTTTTTTTTAAAAGAAAAATAATAAAACCAATACTGTAAATAACAAAGCATGATTAGTTTCTATATCTTAATCCCGCTACTTATTATTCTAATAACATTTGGTTTAATAGAATTCAATAGGCATAAAAAGAATATATATTCCATTCCCATCCGCATCCATATAAATGGTACAAGGGGTAAATCAAGTGTTACCCGTTTGGTTGGTGCAGGGTTGCGCGCAGGCAATATACCTACTATTACAAAAGTTACAGGCACTTTTCCCCAGCTAATACTAAACGATGGGTCGGAAAAAGATATATACCGCAAATCTGGGGCCAATATTTTAGAGCAACTCTCGATAGTTAAATTTGCTGTTGCCCAAAAAGCCGAAGCACTCGTTATGGAATGTATGGCTCTACAACCACAATACCAATGGATAACAGAAAACAGAATGATTCATTCAACTATTGGGGTAATAACAAATGTTAGGATGGACCATGTTGATATAATGGGTTACACCCTGCCCGAAATTGCCGATACACTTTGCAAAACTATTCCTAAAAATGCAGTACTTTATACATCGGAGGATATTGTAACCGATATATTAAATAAAAAAGCAAAAAAACAAAATACAGTTACCATAGTACCCAATATTAATACTGTTAGCTTAGATGAAATGCAAGGCTTTAGTTATATTGAGCATCGTGAAAACGTAACATTGGCATTAGCAATATGTAAAAATGTTGGCATTGATAAAAAAACAGCTTTACAAGGCATGTATAATGCTAAACCCGATGCCGGCGTTTTAAAACGGTACAGAATTGAGGAAAACCAAAAACAGATAGTTTTTTATAGCGCATTTGCAGCCAACGATCCCGATTCAACTTTTATGATTTGGAATAAAGTTAAAGATGATTTTGATAGCAACGCTGCTAAAATTGTTTTAATAAATACACGAAACGACAGGTTGGACAGGGCTCGCCAATTGGCCGAAATGACAGGAAAAAAACTAGGAGGTGAAATTGATTTTTTGGTATTAATGGGGCAATCTACAGAGTATGTAGAGGGTATAGCCATAAAAAATGGCATTAAACAAAAAAATATTATTAATATAGGTTGGGCCAAACCCGAAAAGGTATATAATGAGATTCTAAATATTACCCAAATTAATTCAGTTGTTTTTGCAATTGGCAATATGGGTGGCATGGGAGCAAAATCGGTTGAGTACTTTGAGAATAAAACTATTAAAACATGATTGAATTAGCTATAACGTTAGGATTAATTTTTAGTCTGCTATCATATGAAGTATTTGGATTGGCTGCCGGAGGTATTGTTGTACCGGGTTATATTGCCCTTCACCTTACCGATATTGAGCGTATGCTTGGCGTTTTTGTAGTAAGTTTTATTACATATCTAATAATTAAAGTGTTAGGAAACTATACTTTTTTATATGGTCGCCGACAAATGGTATTAAGTTTAATAATTGGTGGGCTATTAGCAAATGTTTCACGCTACTATTTTAAATTTGACATTGCTGCAAGCTCTATCGAACTGCAAGCAGTAGGTTGGGTTATTCCGGGTCTTATTGCCCACTGGTTTAGCAAACAAGGGGTATTTAAAACTGTTAGCGTGCTTTTTGTATCGTCAACCTTAGTACGTTTAATTGTAATATTAGTATTTGCAGGCAGTTTATTATCATAAAGCAAAACGTAAAGACGATGCATGCATCATCTCAACAAAAAGCCTTTAATGGTTAAATAAAACGTTACAAATCAGTATTGAAATTAATGAGAATTAAAAATTAAGGCAATGTTGGC
>CBDUWQ010000146.1:0-9954 GCA_965370965.1 uncultured Bacteroidales bacterium | reverse complement strand
CTTTTTTATGCCTGAAAAAGTTTGGGAATATATTGACGAGATGAATTTTTATAAAAAATAAAAATAAGACAGTGTTACATTTTAGTTTTTGTTTCGTCTATTATTTGAATGCGGTTAAAAAACAATTAATATTCTAAAAGTTTAAAATACAGAATTTTATGAGCACCTATTTTGAACAAAACAAGTGTTTTGTAACCGGAAGAAGTATGTAAAAATTAAAGCAATGTTATAAACTTAAACTTAAAAAAAATCATGAAAAAGTTAGTATTTACCTTAATTATTGCGCTATTCACAATTACAACAATTTTGAAGGCCGAACCAAAAATGAGAACTTATTCGCACTTACCGTTAGAATTAAAAGAGACTTTAAAACAAGGGTTGAGTAACCCAATGCAACAAATTACAAGTGAAATGAACGGTGATATCTGGATTGAATTTTATGTAAACAATAACCATGAAATTAAAATTACCGCTTTAAGCTCAAACAACATATCATTAGGATATTTTGTGACAAATATTTTAACCACTCTGCCCGAAGTTAGCAAAAACTGCCCCGTTAACAAATCTTATACGGTTAAAGCAAAGATAAGCTACAGGTAGTAATTTTGAAAATATAATTACTATAATAGTTAAAAGATACGTTCTATTATCTTAAGGTTTGATTTCTCTCTCTGCTTTACTCCATAACTCTGCGGTTTATTCTTTTTATTAACCGCTGAGTACGCCGAGGTTTTTATTATACAAACCGGCTACTTATATCTAAAAATCCAAATTTATTTTAACACCACAGCGAACCCAACGCCCCGACAGGGGTACACCACCAATATCGTTATATTCTATATTAAAAATATTAGATACTTCAACATAAGGTTGAAACAGATTATGTTCAAAATATAATTTTGCATCCATTAGGGTAAATGGCTTATAATTTTTGGTTTCATTTGTACCGGTTTCGGCATTAAATACCTGATAACTGCCATTGCGCGACTGATACACAAACTGCAAATTTGTATAAAGGTTTTTAAATAATTTTATATCAATTCCTACTGTAATTTTTTTGTTAAGGTAATCTAACGCATAGCGCGATATGGTATTGCTTGAGCTTTTTATAACATTGAGCAATAATACCCCAAATTGCAACGAACGAATACCATAAGTCGGATTCATTGCAAAACTTGTTGTATTCAATATGCCCTGCAACTCAACTCCCAATGTATTTAACTCGGTAATATTGCTCGGAACCCAAATTGTGTCTGTTTCGTTTTGCTTGTTCCAGTCAATAATATTTTTTCCGTGCCTGTAAAATACTGAGGCATTTCCTGTTAAATATGCTAAAGCCGGTTTTATACCAATCTCATAAGTTACTGCCTCCTCGGGTTTTAAGTTTGGGTTGCCAATATTTTCGCGCCCTACATAAAAAAGGTCGGTAAAGGTGGGCATGCGCACAGCACTATTTACGGATGCAAATAATTTTATCCCTTTTAATATTCGATAACTTAAATCAACACCGGGGTAAAATTTGCCCGACAAACCTTGGTCGGTATTATAGTTAAAAACCCCTCCGCCCGATATGCTAAATTTTTGTGTATGGTAGCTATGTTCAATAAAAATACCGGCATTAGTGCGGCTATGGGATTTATTGTAATAAATTGAATCGTACCCCTCAACCAAAATTGAGTCGTTAGCAGAATAGCCCAAATTGGTACTATGGATACTCTCGCTGCGCAAATCAGTACCAAAGGTTGTTTTGCCTAAATACGATAAAAACGAGGTATTAATATTTGTGCCCACCACATCGGTTACATGAAAATTTTGATATGCCTCGGGATTGTCCCTAATTAAAACAAAATGGTCATATAGCCTGCGCCAGTAAACCGAACTGCTTAATTTAAGGTTTGTGCCTGTTTTAAAATTAATGTTTGCCAGCGATGCGCTGTTTTCTTCAAACTGGTCTTTATATTTTGTACTGTAAAAATTATTGGCTCCGTACGATTTATCGGTCAAGCCAAGCTGAATGCTTAGTTCTGCATCTTTAATATTAATATTGCCATTGTAATACAAATTATAGCTTTTAAAATCGGTGTTGTGCGTAAACCCGTTGGAGCCATAAACCGAAAAGGCAACAAAGTTTTTTATGTATTTATTGGTTAACGATGCCGTTATATTTGTTTTATATAGGTTGTGTTGGCCAACCATTGCATGAAAACCAACCTTGTTAATTGTATCGGTATTTGTTACAAAATTAACAGCACCGCTAAAGGCATTTGCCCCCGATATTCTGCTCGAAGGGCCTTCAAGTATCTCAATTTGTTTAATAGATTCAATGTCGATGGGTAGGGTTAGGCTTAAATGCCCGCTTTGGGGGTTGCTTATATTTATACCATTTAGGAGTATTACGTTTTGGTCGAACGAGCCGCCCCTTATACTTAAATCTGCCTGCACACCGTGTTTTCCTCGAACTCTCAAATCTACCCCGGGCGAATACTCTAATACATCAAGCAGGTTTTGAGCCGGTGTGCGCAGCGCATTCTCTTTTGGTATTAATGTTACCACGCGTGCAACCTTTGAATATACCTCGGGCGAACGCTCACCCGACACCAGGACCTCATCAATTTCAATATGATTATTTATTTTTATTGTATCGGTTTGCGAAAAACTCTTTTCAGGGATAACCACAATACTAAGAGCCCCTGCTATAAAACTAATTTTAATTACAGCTTTTAAGCTTGCAAAAACTGCAAACGGTTTTCTGCTCCAACGGCTAAAATAGAGATGGTTACTAACTTTTTGGGTTAATTCTTTTTTATACATTATACTTAAATTTAATTATTAATAATTGGCAAATATAATGTATATGTATAAATCGGCAAGCAGATTATCTCATTTAATAATTTTACCCTTAAACCTTATATATATTTGATTGACAATTGATTAACTTTATACCCTTCGCCAATAATATGCATAAAAACTAACAAAAAAACATGTTTGCCTAAATAATTCAACACTTTATGTGATTCTTATTTTAAGTCGAACTCCGTTTAACAATAAATTACACGATTTAAAAATCAAGGCTATTTAAGGCACATGAACCTTGCATTACCGGCTGGAAGCCGGTGTTCCACACCGCATAAAGATTAAGCCAAAAATTTATAACCTACTCCCTTAATTGTTCTTATATGCTCGTTGCCCAGTTTTTCGCGCAGCTTTCTTATATGTACATCAATTGTGCGGTCGCCAACAATAACATCGTCGCCCCACACTTTGGTGTAAATTTCGTCGCGGGTAAAAACTTTCTCAGGTTTTGATGCCAACAAAAACAACAGCTCAAACTCTTTGCGGGGTAATATAAGTTCTTTGTCTAAGTTTTTTACAATATACCGCTCCTTATCAATTACAATTGAACCAATTGTTAAAATATTTGCCGATTTATTTTCATTTTCGTAGTTTCCACTTTTACGCTTTAACAGAGCCTTTACCCTACTAACCAACACTTTTGGCTTAACAGGCTTTGCAATATAGTCATCGCCTCCTGCATCAAAACCGGCAATTTGGCTATAATCCTCATCGCGGGCTGTTAAAAAAGCAATAATAGGATTATTTGTATTTGGCAGTGCCCTAATTTTTTCACACGCTTCCATCCCATCCATGCCTGGCATCATAACATCTAAAATAATAAGGTCGGGAATAAACTTTTTAGCTTTTTCAATTGCCTCTTCGCCGGTTTGGGCTTTTTCAACAATACATCCCTCTTTTTCAAGGTTAAAACCAATAAATTCGGTTATATCGGTTTCATCGTCAACCAAAAGTATTTTTGCATTTTTTAACATTGTATGTGTAATTAATAATTATAGTGTAAAACTATTGTTAAAAATTAATGGCAAAGTTAATTAAATCTTAAGTTTATATTAATAATAGATAATTAGATTCTATATTTTAAACCTTAGCCTGCCTGTTGTATTCGGGTAGGCACACTTGACGGCTGGCTGGTTAACACGAATTTTAATTTACTTAAATAGCGTTTGCCCGAAAACATCAATTTCGTAAAAGTAATTGTCCAATACGCAACTACCTGATACAGTAATACTTAGATTATAAGTTGAAAAATAATAAAAATTTGATGGGTGGATTTATGTATTTTTGCTTGTTAAAGTATAAATTTGCGTTATTATTACTACGAATTTTAAAAAACAGACTTGTGGAAAATATTGAATTGCTAAAGCAGATAAACAGGATACAGCAGGGTTTAATTAAAAAGGGTATTGTTGTTGATAAATTGGTTAAAGATTTAAAAACTTTGCGCGGCTTTTTTATTGAGGAAAAAATACCCCGTTTGGTTAAAATTATAAGGTTTACTTACGAACATATCGAAAATTATAAAACATTTGATATATCAATACCCGAAGATGAAGGAAATGAAACCGAAGATACATTAAGTGTTGACGAACAACGGATAGAAAGCTTATTATATTTACTATCGTTAATGGAAAAGCCAACCCAAAAGCTTAATGCCGAAGATTTGGACTATTATATGCATGCTTTTACTACTTATGCCGAAATGCACTAAGGGTTTGCTCATAAATAGTGTTTGCCCGAAAATATCAATTTCTGCATAAAACGCTAATTTGCTTATTTTTACTAAACCCAAGGCGTTGTCCTTACAGGATAGTTGCTATTGCTGAGTTACACCTGTTATGCCACACGATAATATGTTCTTTTAAAAAGGCAATATGGTCGAAAACTATATAAGTGGATTAATAGCCGAGGGTGAACACCAGATGCTCGATTTTAAATTTGCGGTTAGCGATGCAAAAAAAATTGCCCGCTCATTAGTTGCTTTTGCCAATACCGATGGCGGACGCTTACTAATTGGCGTTAAAGATAATGGTATAATTGCAGGCGTTAGGTCAGACGAAGAGGTGTATATGATTGAAACCGCCGCCCATATATATTGTAAACCCGAAGTGGAATTCTCAATAAAAAACCATAAAGTAATTGGTAAGCAGGTGGTTGAGGTTATAGTTGAACCAAGCAATGTAAAACCACATTATGCACCGGGTAAAAACAATAAATGGACTGCATATATTCGTGTTAAAGACGAAAACCAAATTGCCAATAAAGTAATAATAAAAGTTTGGGAACGGCAAACCCGACCCAAAGGCGTTTATTTAAAATATTCTGATGCCGAAAAATGCCTTTTAACTTATATTGAGCATAATGACATGATAACTTTCTCAAAAGCATGCCGCATTGCAAAGGCAAACCATAACAAGGTTGAAAACATGTTGGCAAATTTTATTGCTATTGGTATTATTGAGCCTGTTTTTAATGAACACAAGGTAGCTTACCGGATTACAACAACGGGTAATTTTACTTTTTAAACAGTTTTTCGATATCGCCATGTTGCCAAAGCATTTATTAATACGGCGTATATGCTTAGTGATATTAATTCGGGTATTAAATTTGCAAAGCCCGAGCCTTTTAGCATTACCATCCTTAGTACCCTCATAAAACTTGATAAAGGGTTAATTATATTAAACTTTTGAACCCACACCGGCATACTTTCGGTTGGTGTAAAAATGCCGCTTAACAAAATAAATACAATAATTACAAAGTAGGCAATAAACATCATTTGTTGCTGGGTATTGGCCATGGTAGATATAAACAAGCCTATACCCAACACCACCAACAAATATACAAATGTGTAAGCCAATAGCACCCAAATACTTCCAACCAATGGAACGTTGTATGCAATACGCCCAATTAGTATTGCAAAAAACAGCTCAAACAAACCAATAAGCAAAAACGGCAATAGCTTGCCAATTATAAAGTGATGCTTTTTCATTGGGGTTACATTAAGCTGCTCATTTGTACCCATCTCTTTTTCTCTAACCAAGTTTAACCCTGCAATAAAAATCCCTATCATCGATATTAATATTACCATAATACCCGGAAACATATACCATTTATAATTTAATTCGGGGTTAAACCAAAACCGTACTTTAGTATTAATGGTTTTTATGGGATTGGGTGTAATGCTCGAAATATTTTCGGTTACTATGTTTTTATTGAAATCGATAATAACATTGGCAGCATATGCATAAGAAAGGGTGGCAAAAGTACTGTTAATTGCATTTGGTATGCATTGTACAGGTGCATATTTTTGTTTTACCAAGTTACTGCCAAAATGCTGCGGAATAACAATTATCATATCGGCATTGTTGTTTGCCAACTGCTTTTCGGCTTCGCTTACCGAAAACATTACTGATTTTATTTTAAAAAACGAACTTCCTTCAAGCTTATTAACCAACCGTTGCGATGTATTTGACCTATCATAATCAACAATACATAAATTAACGTTTTTAATTTCAAATGTTGTGGCATGAACCAGTATCAACAACTGTAAAATAGGCATCACAAAAATAATGGGCAAAATAATTTTGTTACGCCTTATCTGCCTAAACTCTTTTTGTAAAAGAAATATTATTGTCCTCATATTATCAATTATTATTGCCCACTAATTATCACTAATATTATAGTTCACAGATTTATACTAATACTTATTTTAATTTATTGCCCACTAATTACACTAATATTATAGTTCACAGATTTATACAGATACTTATTTTTACTCAAGCCTAATTTTAAACTTTTTTATACTTAAAAATATAATACCTAATGTCATTACAATTAGTATTAGAGTCTCTTTCCATATAAACATAAACCCATTGCCTTTTATCATTATGCTTTTTAAAATATCAATATACCAGCGCGGCGGCATAATAAAACTAAAATAGTACAAAACATCGGGCATATTCTCAACCGGAAAAATAAAGCCAGACAGTAGCATTGTAGGCAACATTAAGCCAACCATTGATATAAGCATTGCCTGCTCCATGGTTTTACTTACTGTTGATATAAGAATACCCAACGACAGAGATAACATTATAAATAGTAATGATTCGGCAATGAGCAATATAAAACTTCCGGCAAGGGGAATTTTAAAAACATAGAAAGCCATAGCAAGTATTGTAAATACATTTACCAATGATAAAATTAGATATGGTGTTACTTTGCCCAAAATAATTTGAATTGGTTTTAGCGGCGAAACCAACAGCACCTCCATTGTTCCAAACTCTTTTTCGCGCGTTATGGTTATTGATGTCATAAGTGCCGAAATTAAGATTAGGATAAGTGCCATTGTGCCCGGCACAAACATAAATACACTTTTTAGCTCGGGGTTATAATACATGCGCACTATTGGGTTTATTGATATATTACCCGCATTCATTTGGTTCTGTTTTGCAATAAAATCGTAAATAATATTGGTTGTGTAACCGTTTAGCATGTTTGCCGTATTGGGTTCCGATGCATCGAGTATTATTTGCAACGATGCCTTACCCTCTTTTTCAAGATTTTTACCAAAATTAGGTTCAAAAACTATTACCTCTTTTATATTGCCCTCTTTAAAAACCTCTTCAATCTGCTTCTCCGAATGCAATATCCTATCTAAAATAAAATAGTCTGACGATAGTATTTTTTGCGTTAGCTTTTGTGATGTATTGTCGTTTGCTTTGTCAAGAATAGCAATCCGGGCATCTTTTAAATCGGTATTTATGGCAAATCCAAAAATCAGGATTTCAGCAATTGGTATTCCAAAAATAATTACCAAAGTTCGCACATCGCGAAATATATGGTGAAACTCTTTTTTAACGAATGATATAAACCGGTTCATAATTGTCTTTTAATTATTGATTTTCTTTACCCCCTAATTACACTAATTAACACGAATCTCAATTCAGTTAATTAGGTGTATTGCTATTGTCTTTTGTTATTTGTTATTTGTTATTTGCCTTTTGATTATTGTTATTTTATTAATTAGGCCTTGCAATTTTTACAAAAACCTCATTCATATTTTCTGCATTATATCTCTTTTTTAGGTTGCCCGGTGTATCAAGGGCTTCAATTTTACCATTTGCCATAATAGCAACACGGTCGCAATATTCAGCCTCGTCCATATAATGAGTTGTAACAAAAACTGTTATACCGCTATTTGATGCATCATAAATTAAGTCCCAAAACTGTCTTCGGGTAATTGGGTCAACACCTCCTGTTGGTTCATCTAAAAACACAATGCGTGGGTTGTGCAAAATTGCAACCGAAAATGCCAGCTTCTGCTTCCATCCCAAAGGTAATTCGCCTATTAATGTTTTTTGCACTTTTATTAAGTCCAGTTTTTGCAACAGCTCGGTTGTACGTGCTTTAATACTTTTTCTGCTCATTCCGTAAATACCGCCGTAAAGCTCAATATTCTCTTCAATGGTCAAATCTTCGTATAACGAAAACTTTTGGCTCATATAGCCTATGTTTTGTTTTATTTTGTCGGCATTATTATATACATTAAAGCCTGCAACATTTATTGTGCCCGATGTTGGATGCGACAGCCCGCACAAAATGCGCATAGCTGTGGTTTTACCGGCACCGTTTGCCCCTAAAAACCCAAATATCTCACCCTTATATACTTCAAAGCTAAGATTGTCGTTTGCAACAAAATTGCCGAATTTTTTAACTAAGTTTTTTACTGATATTTCGATATTACTATTCATTTATATATCTTTTTTTAAACCGTAGAGAACGCAGAGGTTAGCAGGGCTCATCAAATAATCATTCTTGTTTGTGTTAATATTGTTTTTTGCAACTACTAACTATAGTCTGTCTATAATATCAAGAGTTTGTTCAGAAAGTTCGAGTTCGAGGCTTGCGAAGTCAATAAAATAGGAGTTTACTATTTGTAAATGACTATTTTATTTGCAAGTAGAACGAAGAAATCGGACTTTATGGACAGACTCTATTTAGGCATCCATAAGCTCCATAAAGCAATCTTCAATATCTGCTTCTGTCTTTTTGATAAAAATATTTTCATTGTCATTATTTTTCAAATAATTAGTTATATCATCAATATTTGGCATGTTATTTTTTGCTGTAAAATGGATAAACTCACCAAAAGGATAAACGGTATCGGCATTATTGTACTTTTTTAAGTCGGCAATTAACTTATGCTTATTTTTTGCATTTATTGCCAATATTTTTTTAGGGTATTGTTTAATAATATTATTTGGCGTATCAATAGTTAGTATTTTACCTTTTTGAATAAGTGCAACCCTGTCGCACAAAGCTGCTTCGTCCATGTACGGGGTTGAAACCAATATTGTGATGTCTTTTTGTTGAAGGCTTTTTAGCATCTCCCAAAACTCCACTCTCGATACGGCATCAACCCCTGTGGTAGGCTCATCGAGTATTAAAATTTTTGGTTTATGGATTAAGGCACACGATAGTGCAAGTTTTTGTTTCATTCCGCCCGACAATTGTTTAGCAAGGCGCTTTTTAAAAGGTTCAATCTGCTTGTAAATATCGGCTATTAAATCATAATTATCTTCAATAGTTGTATTAAAAACGGTGGCAAAAAAGTTAAGGTTCTCCTCAACACTTAGGTCATGATATAAACTAAAACGCCCTGGCATATAGCCTATAAACTCACGTATCTCTTTATAGTTATCAACAACATCAAGTCCGTTTAAGCTAACTGTTCCCGAGTTGGCAAAAATTAAGGTTGTCAATATCCTAAAAAGGGTAGTTTTTCCTGCACCATCGGGACCAATTAAACCAAATAGCTCGTTTTTATTTACGTTAAAGCTTATATTATCAATAGCAGTAACCTTATCGTATGTTTTTGATATTGAGTTTATTTCAATCATTTATGGTTTTTTTTTAAATCCTACTATTAATTTCATCTGTTTAATACTTTTAACCGCAGCGAGCGCTGAGGGCGCAGAGAAAATATTTTAATCTTTCTCGTGTATAGCAACCCCACCTTAAAGTAATTTGTTAATTTACCTATCATGATTTTATCTATTTGTTATTTTATTTATCTCTAATAATCAATGTTTAATATCCTCT
>CBDUWQ010000145.1:0-10033 GCA_965370965.1 uncultured Bacteroidales bacterium | reverse complement strand
TTCCGATGCCTTACAGCTACATCAAACTAAACGCATGAATTATTCAGGTTAAATACTTGTTGCAACTTCAGCTAAAAATCAGTTCTTTTAACAAAAAGTATTATTGCCAATGAAGCTTGTAAATACACGATATAATAATTATAAATCAAAAACCGATGTTGAATTGGTTTTGCTTTATAAACAAACGCTTAATAATAATATTATTGGAGAATTATATAAGCGTTATAGCCATATAGTACTTGGTGTAGCAATAAAGTACCTTAAAAATACAGAACATGCGCAAGACGCATTGCTTGAAATATTTACCAACCTTTTTGAACAGCTCGCAAAATATAAAATTGACGATTTTAAAAGCTGGCTTTTAACTGTTACTCGTAATTATTGTTTTAAAGTATTAAAAGACAATTCAAAAACAACTCCATTAGAATATGCCCCAAATAATTTTTTATCGGTAGATTTTATGGAAAATGAGCATGGAATTGATCTACATATTGAAAAGGAAAAGCAGATTAAGCTGTTGGAAGAGGCACTAACAAAATTAAAACCTGAGCAACAAAAGTGTGTCTCACTATTTTATCTTGATAACAGAAGCTATCAGGAAATTTCAGACACAACAGGTTTTACTATTAAAAAAGTAAAAAGCTATATACAAAATGGTAAACGAAACCTTCAGATTATTATGGAAAAGTAAAATAATAATGATTAAGCTTTAAACACATGAAAAAAACAAACTATAACTTTAACAAGAAATGCCCAACGATTAACCAATTTGAAACCTTTTTACAAAACAAAGGCAATACAGATTTTAATAGTGCATTTAATAACCACCTAAACCATTGTGAGTTATGCAACGAGGCTATTCAAGGATTTCAATCTGCAAACATCAACAAAATAAGCGAATTACTGAATTCTGCATCTCAAAATATAAAAATCAAAGCAGGTAAACAAAAAAGCATTTTCATTAAAACACTGGCATATGCTGCATCTATAATAATACTAATAGGTGCTTCAATAATATACAATACAATTAAAAACAATAAAACAGGTAACCAACAAATATTGGCATTTGATTATAGCTTACTAATTAACCTGAACCCTACAAACAACAAAACACTAACACAAAAAACCACCGAACAGTTTATATATATTGATAATTGCAACAAAATTGCTTTTAACGACCAATTTTTACCACCAAGTAAAATTTACGAAGCTCTAAAAAACAATAAACATATAACACTAATTAGAGTAGAAGTGGCTACAGATAACTATAAATGTGCCAATAGAATTATCAATACTATAAAAAACAATCAAACAATTCCGGTGCTAACAATAACAAAAGGCACAAAAAAACTAACCTCCTAAGAGGGGATCAAAGGAGGTTAGTAAATAGGGTGTTTCTAAAAAGGGTTTTTCATGAGTTAATCTAGCATATAATGTTTTATAACTAAATTATCTTTTTTTTGATAGTACTAAAGTAGAACATACCTTTCAAATATTTTTCACAAATAAATAATCGGTACTAAGTAATTGTTATTTGGATATAACTAATTTATAATTGGTAATTCTTATTGCTTTTTTAATTCCTGAATTTTCATAGTATTCAATAAATCTGCAAAACGAGGGTGTGGCTATTTACCCATCTTAAGGTAAACCTGTCTGCCAATTCAGGCAGGCACAATATAAAGGAAAAATATACGAAAATTTGTAATGTTATTTTACGAACGCACTATTAGTGTGAACATGGCAAACTTAACACTATGCAGGACTGAAGGATTAGTCGGATTTAAGTTTAATAATTCTAAAATCATAGACGTTTCATCTTTTAGTTAAAAGCCTCTCGCTCGCTAATAAACTGTTAGCTTATAATTTAGAATATTAGGATATTTTTAAAAAAGAGTATTGATTAACGATGTTAGCCTGCATAATGTAGGAGTTAATTATTATTCGTAATAATACTATTATTAAAGGAACTTATGATTTCGCCATCACTCAATTGAGGTAGTTCATACCATTGAAAATTAGCATATTATATTGAAATGTTATATTTATTTGAAAAATACCACCAAATTTACAACATACTAATAACTAATATTTTACGGTACTACTGCAAACTTAGTGGGTAAAAAAAATATTAACAATTAAGATGAGGATAGCACCATGTTTAACATGGTTTTGTACAAAAACTATTTACCCTTACCTCTGCCTTTATCGCCAAAGGAGATTAAGGCAAAGGAGATTAATGTATTTCTTTCAAACCACCACAATGAATTGTGGTGTTATTCTCATTGTTTTAATATCCTACCCACTAAATTGGTAGTAGAACCTATTTTACTACCAAATAGAGAGATTTATGAATTAATCAGGTTAGTAAACGTATTATTTTGTTTTTACCTAAATTAAGTTATATTTTTTTACATTAAAACACATTATTATTGCAACTGTTATAAATTAATGCATTTTTTATAACAATTTATAAATACCAAGAATCTTTATCATTGAACATGCTGTTTTTAAACATCTCAATTAAAAATACAGGTTATATTCATATTTCCGAAATTGCTACTTTATAAAACCAAACTAATATCATAAATTATGGATAAAGTTAAATTTTTAAACCAGTTAAAGAAGCAGACTCCTAATGAAGATGAATTTCATCAGGCAGTAGAAGAGGTTCTTGAGTCAATTGAGGATGTCTATAATGAAAACCCAAAATTTGAAGCACACAAAATTATTGAGCGTGTAGTAATGCCCGACCGTATTATTATGTTCCGTGTTCCATGGATGGGAGATGATGGTGAGATTAATGTAAACCAAGGATACCGTATTGAGTTTAATGGTGCTATTGGACCTTACAAAGGTGGTTTGCGTTTTCACCCTGACGTAAGTTTAGGAACATTTAAATTTTTAGGATTTGAGCAAGTTTTCAAAAATGCACTAACAACACTTCCAATGGGTGGTGGTAAAGGTGGTTCTAATTTTAACCCAAAAGGTAAATCTGACAATGAAGTTATGCGCTTTTGCCAAAGCTTTATGACAGAGCTTTATCGTCATATTGGACCCGAAACTGATGTTCCGGCAGGAGATATTGGCGTTGGTGGACGTGAAATAGGATTTTTATTTGGACAATACAAAAGAATTGTTAACCGATTTGAAGGGATATTAACAGGAAAAGGTATTGATTGGGGTGGTAGCTGGATTCGTAAAGAGGCAACAGGATACGGACTTGTTTACATAACTCAACATTGGCTTAAAGAGCATGGAACCGATTTTAAAGGTAAAAAAGTAGCAATATCAGGCTCGGGTAACGTAGCAATTTATGCTGCCGAAAAAGTAATGGAACTTGGTGGCAAGGTAATTACCATGTCTGACTCTAACGGTTGCATTGTTGATGAAGAAGGCATTGACCTTAAATTAGTTAAATTAATTAAAGAGGTAGAGCGCGGACGTATTAAAGAATATGTTGAAACAAGGTATAACGCTAAGTATAGCGACAAAAAAAATGATATTTGGAAAGTAAAATGCGACGTAGCATTACCATGTGCAACTCAAAATGAATTAAACATAGATGATGCGAAAGCATTGGTAAGCAATGGTTGTTTAGTAGTAGCTGAAGGTGCAAACATGCCTATTACTCCTGATGCTGCCCACTATTTTATTGGACAAAAAGCAGGTATTATTCCTGGTAAAGCAGCTAACGCAGGTGGTGTTGCAGTTTCTGGTCTTGAAATGACTCAAAACTCTATGAAACTTCAATGGTCACCTAAAGAGGTTGACGAAAAACTATTTGTGATTATGAGCAATATTCATGATGCTTGTGTTAAATATGGTAAGCGCGACGATGGTTATGTTAACTATATTAAAGGTGCAAATGTTGCCGGATTCCTAAAAATAGCAAATGCTATGATTGATCAAGGGTTAATTTAAAACCTGTATAACAACAACAATTATTTAAAAAAGCCATCTTCTAAAAAGGAGTTGGCTTTTTTTTGTAAAAAACATTCAAATATTGATTAAAATATTAAGTTCCCAAAGATTTTTATCAGCACATAAATTGAGCTATTATAAACAAGTTATACCGATTGTGAAGCAAATTTGCCGATATATTTCATTAGCATTCATATATCAACATTGCTCCTACATCGGCATTATACCAGCAGTTTTGAAATTAAAATGGCACTAATACAAAAGTTGTTTATTCATTTGAGTAATCTTAAAACTATTGTAAACCTGTGGGTCATAAATAGGGTTGCATTATTAGTAGGCAAAAAACAGCAGGGTTAAATAGAATTAAATATTAACTTTTGAACATATGTAAATTATTATATCTTTGTTATTATGTATTAACCAAAATAAATTTAATATGAAGAAGTTATACACAATTATTGCAACTGCCCTAATAGGCAGTCAACTGTTTGCCGGTGGTATAGTTACAAATACTAACCAAAGTGCCCAATATGTACGAATGCTTTCGCGTAATGCATCACTTGGAATTGACGCAGTTTACTTTAACCCTGCCGGTGTTGCCCGCTTAGGCGATGGCTTTCACCTGTCATTTAACAACCAAAGTATTTTTCAAACAAAAACAGTTACTTCAACATTTCCGCTTTTGCACAATAATGAGTTTATTGGCGATGTAAAAGCACCATTGTTTCCATCGTTTTTTGCGGCTTACAAAAAGGATAAAATTGGAATATCATTTGGTTTTGGACCTAATGGCGGTGGTGGTTCTGCCGAATATACAAACGGATTGCCCTCATTTGAAATGCTTGTAGCAATGTCAGACATACCGGGAATGATGACCGCTGCCGGAATTCCTACAGACGATTGGGATGCCGATATATATTTTAAAGGTAGCTCTGTATATTGGGGTTCGCAGTTAAACTTTACATATGAAATTAACGAGCAATTCTCGGCTGCTGTCGGTGTTCGTATGATAAATGCAAAAAATGCTTATGAGGGTCATATTAAAACAATGGTAAATCCAATGCATCCGCTTAATTCAAGTGGGCCGGGAGAAATGATTTCAACACCTCTGTTTTTTAGCACTTTGGCAACAGCTTCATATGGTGCAGCCAATAGTGTTCAACCACTTATTACAGGAGGTGTCCCTAATTTGGAATTTGCCCGAGATAATAACTTAATAACTGCAAATGAATATGCTGCCTTAACCGGTGGTTTAGGTGCAAACTATGTTGAAGGAATGGCAATTACTACTGTGCAAGCTATGTATAATGGCGCAGGTGTTATGGCCGATAGTTATGCTGATGCTACTGCGGATATTGAAGTTGACGCAACACAATCGGGCATGGCTTTTACACCAATTATAAGTGCTATGTACTCGCCCAACGAAAAATTAGATATTGCTGTTAAATACGAGCTTAATACTGCTCTTACATTAAAAAATGATACGGATAAAGACTATGGCGGAATGTTTAAACACGATTCAAGTTTTAGGGCTGATATACCTGCGATTTTAGCTATTGGTATAGGCTATAAATTTTCAGATAAATTTAGGACACAACTTTCATACACTACCTATTTTGACAAGCAAGCCGACTGGGGCGGAAGAGAAGATAGTGTAGAGAATAACATGTGGTCAATATCACTTGGTTTGGAGTATGATATTTCAGAGAAATTTACAGGTAGTATTGGTTATTCAAGAAACAATACAGGTGTTGGAGCAGGATACCAGACAGATATAAGCTACAGCAACTCATCAAATACTGTTGGCTTTGGTGTACAGTTTAGGCCTATGGAAAACCTTGCTATTGATTTGGGTGTTTTATATGTAATGTACGACGACTATAAAGTTGATTACCCAATTGGTTATGCCACACCTATTTATAATGCAACTTATGCTAAAACCACTTCAATGGTGGCAATTGGTGTATCATATAATTTTTAAGATATAATTTAATAAAACCTAAAAATCTAAAATAAAAATCTATTACAGTTTCATTTTAGATATTTAGGTAGAATAAAAAAGGCTGCTCCATAGGGTGGTCTTTTTTTATAATTAGAATCTGTCTATAAATTAAACATATTTTAAATATTACGTTCCCCCTAACCAAGTATGGGGCAGGCTATGCATCATTTCATTTTCAACTCAATTTTTCTGCTTAGAACGCTAAACGGTCGATTATTACTCATTCTCGGGGTTAAAACCCCGAGCTAATTATTACGCCTACTTCAGGGCTTAGTTGTTTCGCCAATAAAAAAGTTAACTTTATGGACGAACTATAATTAAGGGCACATCTAATTAATAAATAAAATGGCAAAATTCCTTCAATTGGCACCAATGCAAGCTATGACCGATGTGCATTTTATGAATACCTACCATAAAATATTTGGCGGTTTTAATGAAATGATGGCTCCATATATAATGGCATCAAGCAATTCGCCAATGAAACTGCAAACCATGCAAAAGCATTTTTTGGAATTAGACGATGGCATTACCCTTATTCCACAACTGCTGAGCAATGATGCCAAAGGTTTTTTGTATTATGCCAATTTATTGTTCGATTTAGGTTTTAAAAAAATAAACTGGAATTTGGGCTGCCCTTTTCCGTATGTTACCAAAAAACAAAGGGGTGCCGGCCTGCTGCCATATCCGGATAAAATTGACGAAATTCTTGATAAAATAATGCCCAAACTTAAACCTTCGCTTTCAATAAAAATTAGGCTGGGATTGCACGAGCAAAACGAAATTATTCCAATTATAAGCGTACTAAACCATTATCCAATTGTTGAAACTATTTTGCATCCGCGCACAGCGGCACAAAAATATGAAGGTAAAGCCAATAAACATTTTTTTGGAGAGGTATTCCCCAAATTTAATATGCCTGTTATTTATAATGGCGATATTATTTACAAAGAACAAGTTAATGAAATGGAACGCACTTTTTTAGGTGTTAAAGGTTATATGATTGGAAGAGGTGCATTTATTAATCCATTTATAACCAACCAAATAAATGGTATTGAATTTACTGATGCTGAAAAATTGGATAAATTCAAAGAGTTTTATTTTACACTTCATAACTATTACAAAGAAAAAACCCAAACCAACTTAGGGTTTTTAGGGCATATGAAAAATTTATGGTGGTATTTTTCGCAAAGTTTTGTTAAAGGCGACAGCTACCTTTTTGCACTAAAAACCATTAATGAAATTGCTTTATTTGAAAATGTGGTAAATAATATTTTTGCATCAGGCAAACTTAAATGTAACACCTCCATTATTGGCGGTTAATATTTTATTTTTATTTCGTTTTTTTACCGGCTGGAAGTTAGTTGTCCATATTGGAACACTGCCATCCTTGGCGGTAAAATATACAACACCTAATTCTGCTCCGTTTTTTTTACCGGATAGAAGCCAGTGGTCTATGGTGGATAATATTTTACACAGCACCTTTGTGAAATTCATGTTAAATATTAACCGTTTTTTAAATAAATATTTATATTTTGGCATTACCATAAATTTAAACTATTGTAGTAATGAATTACATATTATTTGACGATAATACTTGGGAACAGCTACTACCGCTTACCTTTACCCGACCGGTTTCGGAAATAAGATTGGGCATTTTAACTATTAAAGAAAAATGGGAGAAATACCTGAAATCAGAATGCTCTTATCACACAAAAGACTACCTAAAAACAAAATTCGCAACTAAAACAGCAAACGATAATATTTTTATAAACAGCTCGGTAATTCCTACTGCCGAATTGCTATCGGAGATTAATAACCTTGAATTTGGGCAGGTGCTAAAATATAATGATACTATATGTGCATTGCGGATTGATAAAAAAGGTGCACAAAGCTTTAACTTTGAGAAATACCATGCCAAAGAAAATATCCAAACAATTACTGATTGTATGAAAATTAACCATCCTTGGGATATTTTTAGAATGAATGGAGAGGGAATTGAATTTGATTTTAATATAGTTACCAATGGACAAAAATCGCAGGCTATTAGCAAGACCAATACTATTATAGGAAATAACAAAATTTTTATTGAGTCGGGTGCTACTGTTGAATGTGTTACTTTAAATACTAAAAACGGCTCAATTTATATTGGTAAAAATTCCGAAGTAATGGAGGGCTCGTCAATACGCGGACCTTTTGCTTTATGCAATAATAGTACTGTAAAAATGGGGGCCCGTATTTATGGACCTACAACTATAGGACCTCACTCAAAAGTTGGTGGAGAAGTTAATAACTTGGTAATTATTGGATATTCAAACAAAGGGCACGACGGCTTTTTGGGAAATTCAGTAATTGGCGAATGGTGCAATATTGGTGCCGATACAAATAGTTCAAATTTAAAAAATAACTACTCCGAGGTTAAACTTTGGAATTATATAGATAATAGGTTTGCAAAAACAGGATTGCAGTTTTGCGGGCTAATAATGGGCGATCACTCAAAATGTGGTATTAACACAATGTTTAATACCGGTACTGTAATAGGCGTTTCGGCAAATATTTTTGGCGCAGGTTTTCCACGTTCCTTTATTCCATCGTATGCATGGGGAGGCTCACATGGTTTTACCGAAACTAAACTTAATAAAGCATTTGAAGTTGCCAAACTGGTAATGGAGCGTAGAAATATTGAATTTACCGATATCGACAAACAAATTTTGACTGATGTTTTTAACTTAACAGCTAAATATAGAGAACGGTTTGGCTAGTGCAGTTCACACCTACCCTACGACATAATAATTTATTTGGTTCTCATTATCCGCTAAAGCGAGATGAATTTTAATGGGTGAAGAAAATTTTAAGACAATTATTTACAAAGTCATAACAACTGAACCTATGAGCTTAATTTAGTGAATATCAATACATAATGCATGTTTTGTCAGATTTAAAGGTGATAACTTTATTGCGACACATGCAACCTTTATTTTTAAAACCATATTTGTTGCTTGTGCCGCTTTTAGTGCTATGCACTATGCCTTGGGCTTCATTTCGATAAGCTCAATGACCAACCCAAGGCTGTGTGATTACGCCCCTGTCTGACGCCAGGCAGGCACTTCGGGGCTAAATTATCTCATTTTAAATCTGATTAAATCAGTTGTTCTGAAAGTAAGAAAACAACTATTATTTACCGTTAACTACTATTTTATCTGTTCTGCTATTTTTTTCTGTTTGAATACTTAATATATATATTCCTGATGAAACTTTATTTCCTAAATCATTAGTTATATCCCACTTAGTTTCATAAATACCCGTTTTTATTGTACCGCTAAATAACTGCCTTACCTGCTCCCCTTTCATATTATAAATATCAATAGTACAATTGCTGCTTTGACTTAAATAAAATGAGATATACATTTCTGTTGTTACAGGGTTGGGATAAATATTGAACTCCGTTGCTTGTGCAAATCCAATATCAACTGGCAAAGTAATTCCACTTACCGATGTTGACTGTGCACTTTCGTTATTTGCTGCATCGTAAGCCGAAACCGTGTATGTGTATTCAGTTTCAGAAGATAAACCTGTATTGCTAAAAGAATTTGTATAAGCAGTATCGATTAAAATTCCGGCTCTAAAAATTTTATATCCGCTAACTGCAACATTATCGGTTGACGCATCCCAAGTTAAATCAATCTGTGTATTGGATACTGCCGATGCGCTTAGGTTTTGAGGTACACTTGGTGCTTGAGTATCGGGTGTTGCCGTAGTTGTTGCACTTACCGAGGTTGATTGTGCGCTTTCGTTATTTGCTGCATCGTAAGCCGAAACCGTGTATGTGTATTCAGTATCGGCACTTAATCCTGTGTCGTTAAAAGCATTGGTATAAGCGGTATCGATTAAAATTCCATCTCTAAAAATTTTATATCCTGCAACAGCAACGTTATCAGTTGATGCGTCCCAAGTTAAATCAATCTGTGTATTGGATACTGCCGATGCGCTTAGGTTTTGCGGCACGGTTGGAGCTTCGGTATCGAGTGTTGCTGTTGTTGTGGCACTTGCTGAGCTTGATTGTGCGCTTTCGTTATTTGCTGCATCGTAAGCCGAAACCGTGTATGTGTA
>CBDUWQ010000144.1:0-10045 GCA_965370965.1 uncultured Bacteroidales bacterium | reverse complement strand
CTGACATGTAGTAATATGTATATTATTTATTTGTTTTTATGCATAATACAGGTTATAAAGTTAACCAAAGTTATATAATTGTTTTGGTAATAGGATGGATTTATATTGCTTTTTGCTATTTATTGGCATTAGCAAATATTGTTTAAAAAAATGGTACTGCTACCAAAAAATAAAAACATTAAACGGTTTTTATTTGGGAAGAGGTAAGTGGATGCTAAATGTTGAACCTTCACCATATTTGCTCTTAACATTTATTTTACCATTGTTTAAGGTGGTAAAATCATAACACAGTATTAAGCCTAAACCTATACCCTTATTATTTTGGTTGCCAATATTATTTCTATCAATGTCAACGTTAAACAGTTTGTCAATATCTTCTTCTTTAATACCAATGCCCGTGTCTTTTATATGCAGAACTGAATACTTTTCACTATTTTCGGCTGATACAGATATTATACCACCCTTTTCCGTAAATTTTATTGCATTGCTTATTAGGTTTCTAATTACAGTGTTTACTGTTTGTTCATCAACATAAGCAAGTGATTTTTTACTGCAATTATTTATAAGTTTTACATTTTTTGATTTAGCAGTAAGTCCTAAAAGCGAGATGTTTGATTCAACCAAATTATAAAGGTTAACATTATTAGGACTAAGCTCAACTCCATCTTGTTGTTTTTTTGCCCATTTTAATAAATTATCAAGCAAATCAAACAAATTATTTGCCGACAGCAATATATGGTTGCCATATGACTTTAGTTTATCAATGCTTTCTTTATTATCTGAAAGTGAAATAAGCTCGGCAAAACCAGCCATGGTTGCCAGTGGGTTTTTAATATCGTGGGCTATTATTGAAATTAATCTATCGCGTGTATTAATCGTCTCTTTTAATGCGCTATTTTTTTGCTTAATAAGCTTATTTCTGTCTTCAAGCAATTTGTTTTTTTGCTTAAGCTTTTTGGAATAAAACACTCTGCCCATTAAAACCAACAGCAGTAAAAGTGCAGCAACCAACAAACCTATATTCTTTGCTTTTTGGCTATAAAGTTGCGTTTCTTGTAATTCTATTTGTGTTTTTTGGAGTTTTATTTCGTTAAGCTTTTTTTGTAAACTGTATTTTGCTTCAATTTCAACTGTACTATTTGTTATATCATCTCTCCAAATAGAGTCTTTCAAGTTTAGTGCTTTTTGTGATGCATTAAATGCTTTTTTATATTGTTTTTGCTTACTGTATAATTGCGCTTTAGTATTATATATTTCAGAAATAATTGATTTAAAACCTGTTTCTAATGCGTTATCCAGGCTTATGCCCAAATAATAATTTGCGCTATCAAAGTTGTTTAAAGCAAAATGCATATACCCTAAATTGTACATTACCCAAATAAGGTTACGTATTGACTCTTGTTTTTTTAAAATATTTAAAGCAGAATGATAATAGTAAAGTGCTGAATCAGTATTTCCGTTTTCATCAAATAGTATTGCAATATTCATTCTAAATACTATTGCATTTTCAAAATCTAAATTCAACTCACTTATTTTAATAGCTTTGCGATAATATGACAATGCCTTATCAAAATCAAGCATCTCACTTGTGGAATAAATATTAGCCAAATTATTTAATAAATAGGATATCATTTGCGTATCTTTTATTTGAATGGCATATTCATAAACCTCTTCAAACTTATTTTTTGCATATTTTATATTTTGCAGATAGAAAAAATTATTACCAATTTCATTTTGTACATTATAAAAATCACTTTTAAGATTCAATGAATCAAAAATAGCTCCGGCTATTGACAAATCTTCAATAGAACCCTTATAATCACCTGAGTTGGTTTTACATAGACCCGAAATTTCTTGGCACTTGGCATACTTTAACTTATTATTGCTTTTAACAAAATAACCTTTGCATAATTGAACATTAATTGCTGCCTCAATAAAATTATCGTTATTAACATGGAGATTTGCCTGATGTAGATTGCACAGTGCAAAAAGCTCCTCATCGGCTTTTAACTCTTTATAAGTAAAACATGAATCTAAAAATAATTGTGCTGAATCAGGCTCTGATTTAAAACTTTTTGCTTTTTCATATAAACTCCAAAGCAAAGTGTCTTTTTTAGTGGCATTTTTGTTTGCACTTGCAATGTTTGCAATACTTAAACAAAGTACTAAAAAAACAATAATTATTTTAACTGTATTTTTCAATTTAATATGTTTTTTAAATTTGAATTGGCACTCCCAATGCCATGAAGCAATCAAGATTTAACCAATTAAAAAAAAAGATGTACATATACATACTACGTATCTTTTTCGTTTTTGTTAATTTTAGATAAGATTTGTATCTTTATTCATTACAAAAATATAACCCTCACGGTTTGCCCCGATTATTCCAAAGTAGGATGGCGATTTATTTTATTTGTTCCTCCACCTTCCTGCCGCCTAGTTAAGTCTGGTAATTGAAACGAACGAAGTGAGTTTACTGATAGACCTGAATCGACTTTGGGAAACACATATAAAATATTTTTTTGTGAGCTAAAATAAATTATAAACAAATGAAAAATCTATCTATACTTTCAATAATTTTAGTTGTCATAAACTTAAATACACTTGCACAAACAAATTATTATGTAAGCACAACAGGCAATAACAACAATTCAGGAGCGGCACCAGACCAACCATGGCAAACCATACAATATGCTGCTAACAATGTTACAGCCGGCGACACTGTTAATATTATTGCCGGAACATACAACGAAAAAATTGACATAAACGTTTCGGGCACGGCTAATAATTACATAACATTCAGAAATTACAACACCGATAATGTTGTTTTAAGCGGCATTAGTTTACCTGCTTATGAATATTTAATAAAAATAGAAAATCGGGATTATATTCGCATATCAGGTTTACATTTTAAAGATTATCAGCAACCTGACGCAATTGGTTTAACAATTATAAACAGCAGCAATATACATATTAACAATAATGAATTCTCAAATATTGATTACTCGGCAATAGCAGAAAGTGAAACCCCAACTGAGGAGTAGAACAGCCAGCCAATAATAGTTTTTGGAAGAGATGCCACAATACCTGCACACGATTTGATTTTTACAGAAAATAGCATTCACGATTGTGAAACAGGCTGGAGTGAAGCACTGTCGATAAACGGTAATGTTGATGGTTTTGAAATAGGCAATAACCATATTTATAATAATACAAATATAGGAATTGTTGCAATTGGTTTTGAAGGAGAATGCTCAAATACCGAGTATGACCAAGCCCGTAACGGGATTATACACAACAATTTAATACACGACAACCCCTCGGCTTATGCCGAATGTGCTGGTATTTATATAGACGGCGCTTCACATATTATTGTTGAAAACAATACACTTTATAACAATAACTATGGAATTGAAATTGGCTGCGAAAATAACGGCAACGTGCCAAACAATCCTTCAGCAAACAATATACTTGTTCGCAACAACCTAATTTACAATAACACATATACCGGCATAGCTCTTGGCGGATTCGATTATCCAACATCGGGAAAAGTTGAATATGCCAGAATTGAAAATAACACTTGCTTTAACAACGATACTGAAAATAATTACCAAGGAGAGATGATGATTAGCTATACTGAAAACTCAATTATTGAAAACAATATTTTTTTTACAAATAATGCCGACAATGTGCTGTTTATTTCTGAAAATGATACAAATACATTATTATTAAACTTTAATTTATTTTATACACCAGAGGGTACTGAAAATATTGTAATTGAATGGAACGGAACCGAATACAATACTTTTGCCGATTATAAAGCAGCAACATTGCAAGATGCAAATTCATTATTTGCCAATCCGCTATTTGTTAATAGTTTATTAACAAACCCCAATTTGCATATTATGGCAACCTCGCCTGCACGAAATGCCGGGAACCCAGCTTTTCAAGAAACGGATGGCATTGACATAGACAATGAAGATAGAATTAACGAAAGCTTGGTAGATATTGGCTCAGACGAATTTTATACAACAACAAGAATTTTGAATGTCAATAAAACACATAAGGTTTTTTGCTATCCAAACCCAACATACGGAATAATTAATATAAATTTGTCAAACAAAAACATAAAACAGATATCTGTTTTTGATTTAACCGGCAGACTAATACTTAATAAAAATAAAACAAAGATAACTAATACAATCAATTTATCAGAATTTGAGAATGGAGTTTATATAATTAACATTCAAACAAATAAGGAAGTTTTTACAACAAGTATTATTAAAAAATAGATATTTTTTAAATAGCATAATTCTGCTAAATATAAAATAATGAAAAACTCAATAGCATTTATAATTATTATTATTTGGTTTATTATAACAACCATTTCATGCATTTGGAATTTTAAAGTAGTTAATAAAAATACATCACTAATTGTAAAAAAACAGGCACAATCATTTTTTCAAGAGATACAAACATCAAGAGCATGGAATGCAGGGCATGGCGGTGTTTATGTTCCTATTACAGAAAAAACCAAACCAAACCAATATCTAAAAACAGCTAACCGCGAAATTTATATTGACTCGTTGGGCATTGCTTTAACAAAAGTGAACCCTGCATTTATGACACGTCAAATTGCAGAAATTGCAGAAAAAAACAACAGTATTAAATTCCATATCACAAGTTTAAAACCTATCAGACCTCAGAATAAAGCAGATAGCTGGGAAACCATTCAATTAAATAAATTTGAAACAGGTGCAACTGAATTTATAGAATACATTGAAAATGATTCGGCATATAGATATATGGCAGCACTACCTGTAAAAAGTGTTTGCATGAAATGCCACGAAGAACAGGGTTATAAAGTAGGCGACATAAGAGGCGGCATTAGCATTACAATAAAGGGTGTAAAATATAAGGAATTAGTATTCAGGCAAAAAGTTAGTATTCTGATTTTTCATTCCATAATATTTATGATAGGTATAGTAAGTATTTTATTATTTCAGAGATACTCTAAAACCCAATTTAAAAAACTACATTTTGAGAAAATAGTTATTCGCCAAAGAAACATCGAGCTTAAAAAAAATGAACGCAAATTACAGGAAATCAATAATATAAAAGACAAATTTTTTTCAATAATTGCTCACGACCTAAGAAGCCCTTTGGGTGCAATGGTAGGATTTTCAAGTATGCTGCTTAATAATTTTGATGAATATGACAAAGAAAGCCAAAAAGAATATGTAGGCATTATTCATGATGGTATTCAAAATACATTTGAATTACTTGAAAACCTTTTACTTTGGTCGCGCTCACAAAGAGGTACTATTGATTATAACCCTGAAAAAATAAACTTATTCCTAATATCAAACGACACCATTAACATTTTAAAACAATTGGCAATAACCAAAATGATTACCATAACAAATAAAATTCCAAAAAATATTTTTGTTACTGCCGATATAAATATGCTACAAACCATTTTGCGAAACCTAATAACAAACGCAATAAAATTTACACCTAAAAAAGGCAAAATAAAAATATACTCACAGATGGTTTCCGACAAAAAGAATCATTTTTATACTGAAACAACAGTAAAAGATACCGGCATTGGTATTGCAAAAGATAAACAGAATAAATTATTTAGTATTGCCGATGATTCATCGGCAAAAGGTACAGAAGGTGAGTCGGGAACAGGATTAGGGCTGATACTTTGCAAAGAGTTTGTTGAAAAACACGGCGGCAAAATTTGGGTAGAAAGTGAATTTGGCAAGGGTAGTGAATTTGTTTTTACTATACCCGTAAGAGTGTAGTTTAAAATAAATATATTTGTTGTGAAAATGCAAAAAACATGAAAGCAAAACCAACATATGAGGAATTAGAAAAGGAATTAAAAGTTTTAAAGGAAAGGGATAATTCACAAACTCTTTTAGATATAGCAGGTACAATGTTTATTGCTCTTGATACAAACGGAAATATAACACTTGTCAATAAAAAAGCCTGCGAGATATTAGGTTACGAAGAAAAGGAAATGCTAGGCAAAAATTGGTTTAAAAACTTTCTTCCCAAACGAATAAAAAATGAAGTTCATCTTGTATCAAAAAAAATATTATCAGGAGAAAATGAAACAACTGAATATTATGAAAATCCAATTTTAACAAAAAGCGGCGAAGAAAGATTAATTTATTGGCAAAATGCACTAATAAAAAATGAAAACGGAGATATTACCGGATACCTGAGTTCTGGCAATGACGTTACCGAGCGCAAAAAAGCAGAAGAACAGTTTCGGATAATTGCCGAAAATACAAGTGATAATATTGCAATTACAAGCTTTGACCTGAAAGCGAAATATCTTTATGTTAGTCCTTCAGTTAAATCTGTTTTAGGTTATGAACCAGCGGATCTGCTTGGCAAATCCTTTTTTAGTTTTATTCATCCTGATGATAAGAAAAGATTATTGCCATTGTTAAAAAAATATATAAACTTAATTGTAAAAAAAGCTTTTAAAATAGAAGGGCCTAAAATTAATGAAAGATCCGAATTTCGTTTTAAAGACAAAGCCGGCAAGTGGCGTTATATGCAAAGTACCATAAATTTTATTGGGAAAAATTTAATTGCAGTAACAAGAGACATAACCGAATATAAAAAAACCGAACAAGCACTAAAAGAAAGTGAAAAGAAATTCAAGAGTTTTGCTGAATCTTTACCACAAATTGTTTTTGAAATTAATGATAAAGGGCAAATTACATACTTAAATAAACACGCATATCTAATAACGGGTTTCTTGCCTAAGGATTTTAAAAATGGGCTTAATATAAGTGATGTATTTGGAAAGGAAGATTTGGAGCGGGCTTCTAAAAAAATAAAAACAATAATGTCAGGCGAAGGGCAAACAGGTACAGAATATTCAGTACAAAAGAAAAATGGCGAAAAATTCCCCGTATTAGTGTACTCCAGCCCTATAATTAAAAATAATAAAGTATTGGGTTTGAGAGGGATTATTGTTGATATTACAGATATAAAAAAAGATAAACAAGCACTTAAAGAAAGTGAATCGTATAATAGAGCCCTTTTTTATCGGTCTTATACTCCTTTAGTTGTAATGGATATAAAAACTTTTAAGTTTATTGATTGTAATAATGCAGCAGTAAAAATTTACGGATATAAAAACAAAGAAGAATTACTTGGAAAAACTCCACTCGACGTATCAACCCAGACACAATCTAACGGCGAGCTGTCATCAACTGCAGCAAAAAGTAAAATTATCGAAGTATTTAAAAATGATTTTGTTTTTTTTGAATGGAAAAATCAAAGACCAAATGGAGAAATTTGGAATTCTGAAATTCATTTGATGAGTATAGAACATAAAGGTAAAAAGATATTACAATACAGCATAATAGATATAACCGACCGTAAAAAAGCTGAGCTGGCTCTTAAGAAAAGCGAGCAGGACTTGCGGAAATTAAACGCTACAAAAGATAAATTCTTTTCAATAATTGCTCACGACTTAAGAAGTCCTATTAGTGCAATGGTTGGTTTCTCCAAAATGCTAATGCAAAACATTAATGAGTACGATACCAAAACACAAAAGGAATTTATTGGAATAATACATGAAGGAGTGCAGAATACATATAAGTTACTGGAAAATTTACTTCTCTGGTCTCATACTCAACAAGGAACTATTGAATTTAATCCTGAAAAAGTGAACTTATTCCTACTATCAAATGAAACTATTAACATATTAAAACAATTGGCAATAGCCAAAATGATTACCATAACAAATAATATTAAGAAAAACACTTACATTACTACCGATATTAATATGCTACAAACCATTTTCCGAAACCTAATAACAAACGCAATAAAATTTACACAAAAAAAAGGTAAAATAGAAATATACTCACGGATGATTTCCGACAAACAGAATCATTTTTATATTGAAACAACAGTAAAAGATACCGGCATTGGTATTGCAAAAGATAAACAGAATAAATTATTTAGTATTGCCGATGAATCATCGGCAAAAGGTACAGAAGGTGAGTTGGGAACAGGATTAGGATTAATACTTTGTAAAGAGTTTGTTGAAAAACACGGCGGTAAAATTTGGGTAGAGAGTGAAGTTGGCAAGGGCAGTAAATTTATTTTTACCTTACCTTCATAATTTGAAAGAATATATTCTTAGATTCGCATTCATATCTGCAAATGCAATCTAAATTATGATAAACCTTATACTCAGCATACTATCATCAACAGTAATATTAATACTGTTTAAAATAATCGAAAGACAAAAAATAAGCATCTTCCCTCCCATTGTTATCAATTATATAGCAGCATCAATACTTGGCTTTAGCATTAACAGCACCAATGCGCCAATAAGTTTTCAAACTATTTCGCCTTGGTTTATTTTTTCGGTTGTTATTGGTATTCTGCTTATTATAAATTTTTACTTCATTGGCAGCTCAACACAAAAAGCAGGTATTGCCATTACCACGGTTTCGGCAAAAATGTCGTTTGTACTGCCCGTATTATTCAGTTTACTGTTTGATGTTAACGATAATTTTAGCCTCACAAAAGTAACATTAGTATTATTGGCCTTAGTAAGCGTGCTTTTGGTAATATTACCATCTAAATATAACATTAATAAACATGGGAGTATCATTTACCCTGTTTTGCTGTTTATTGGTTTGGGCTTATTAGATTCACTTATAAAATATTGTCAGTACTATTTTATAACCACTCCCCAAAGCTCGTCGTTGTTTAGTGCAGTAAATTTTAGTATAGCAGGCATAATAGGCTTAATACTTTTACTGTTTAGCAAAAAAAACAAACTAGCACTAAAACAGCCAAAAGTTTTGATAATAGGAATTATGCTTGGCGTGGCCAATTTCGGGTCAATGTATTTTTTAATAAATGCTCTTAACACACTCAAATTTAACAGTTCGCTTGTATTTGGCATCAACAATATTGGCACTGTATTACTATCGGTATTTATTGCATTTATTTTTTATAAAGAACGGTTTTCAAAAATAAACTGGATAGGCTTAATACTATCATTATTTATATTACTTGGTATGATAAGGATATTTATTTAATATGGCAGAAGAAACTGATAAATATAAAACCATTACAAAAACATCTGAAGGATTTTATAAAGAAAAAGGCAGCAAATTTTATGCATTTGCCTACCCTGTAACTACCGAGCAAGAAATAAAAGAACTTAGGCAAAAAATGCGCAAAAAATATTACGATGCCCGCCACCATGTTTATGCATTTAGGTTAGGTGCCAATTTGAAAATTTTTCGTAGCAGCGACGACGGTGAACCATCAAACTCGTCGGGACCACCCATTTTAGGGCAAATACAATCGAACGGGCTAACAAACATACTAATTGTTGTAATACGCTATTTTGGAGGTACAAAACTGGGGATACCCGGTTTAATAAATGCCTATCGTACGGCTGCCGCCGATGCCATTGCAAACAACACCATAGTTGAGCAATTTGAACAAGATATTTTTATCATTGAATTTAGTTACACGGCAATGAACAGCGTAATGAAAATTATAAAAGAAGAAAAACCCAAACAAAGCAACCAACAATTTGATAACACCTGTAAAATTACCATATCGGTACGTAAACAAAACGGAAATAAACTAAAAGAAAAGTTTAAAAAAATTGATGGCTTAGCGATTAATGGTTAATTCCGACTGTCATTTACAATAGTAAACTCCTGATAATCAAAACTGCGAAAGCCTCATTCTTGGCGCTTTCTTACCTGTTTGGCGTGCCTTGGCAGACAGGTCAAAGACGGAGTTTTCTTGCTGACACTAAATAAGTTCGAGAATTCAGGTACAAGATTTTGTGCATAGATAAATTTAAAAAGCCTGCCTCGCCGTTAGGCAGGCGTAACCATAGCAGAGTTACGGTGAGTATTTTTAATTATATATATGTGCAAAAGATATTCATGAAAATAGGAAGTTAATTTTGAGTGAACACTTAGCCTGAATAATTCATAAACTTTTTGAAAAAGCAGTTAACATATTGATTATC
>CBDUWQ010000143.1:0-10066 GCA_965370965.1 uncultured Bacteroidales bacterium | reverse complement strand
TTTCCGATGCCTTACAGCTACATCAAACTAAACGCATGAATTATTCAGGTTAAAACTTTAATCACTTCTTATTATCCTCCAATATTATAAAAACTTCCTGTTTTGTTTTTATGTCCTGATAGTGGTTTGTTGCCAAGAGCTTTGTTATATGCCTCCTCAATGCCAAGTTTTCTTATGTTGTATGCTAAGTCGTTAAACAGGCATGGTTTAATCATTCCGTTTGCTGTTAAGCGCAGCCTGTTGCAAATTGAGCAGTTTCCGCCATCGCCGCCCTCAACAATCCCAAACTTGCCTTTTCCCAAGTCCATTTCAGGAATAAATCTTACTAGTAACTCGTTTTGTTTGGCATATTTGGCTACTTGTTCTGCATTGGGTTCCATTGATGTTTTTTTAACAACACAGTTAAGTTTAATTGGCGATAGTCCGGCTTTTTGGGCAGCTTCAATTCCTTTTAGCACATCATTTAATTTGCCGACCCTTGTTATTTCATTGAATTTTTTTTCATCTAACGTATCTAAGCTTATATTTACCCTTTGCAGTCCGGCATTAAATAAGTCAGAGGCATATTTTGGTAATAAAATAGCGTTGGTTGTCATGGCAAGGTCTGTAATGCCGTCAATATTGGCAATCATTGCAGTTAATTCAACAATGCCTTTGCGTACCAATGGCTCGCCTCCGGTAATTCGTATTTTGTTTATACCTCTTTTAACACCGTGTTTTATTACGGCAATAATTTCGTTAAACGATAGAATATCACTATGTGAAAGCAATTTTACACCGCCAGCAGGCATACAGTAAGTACAGCGTAAGTTGCATCGGTCGGTAACCGAAATCCGCAAATAATTAATTTCTCTATTAAAACAATCGAACATCTACTAAATCTCCTTTTTTAAGTTCTTTAATACCTTTTTCAATAACAGCCAATCCGTTGGCATTGGGTAAAGCATAAATATGTGCTGAGCCATGGTATTCGGTTGTAAAAACCTCGCTATTGTCCAATATTTTTACAGGAATAAAGGCTTTGCGTTCCGATTTTCTCCTTTTAAAATCTGCTCCTAACGGGAGTTTAACTAAATCGGGCTTATATTGTTGGTTTGTAATTTTTTTAAGTAACGGTTTCACAAATATCTCAAATTGCACAAACGATGAAACCGGATTGCCGGGCAGTCCAAAAATAAATTTATCTCCTTTTTTGCCAAAAGTAGTTGGTTTTCCGGGTTGTACAGCTACACGGTCAAAAAGAATATTGATACCAAGGTCGGTCATTATTTTTGGCACAAAATCAAAATCGCCCATACTCACGCCTCCGGTCAATAATAAAATATCACAAGTATCAACACCTTTTTTTATGACATTGTAGGTTTTTTTATGGTTGTCTTCAACAATGCCAAAATACTCAACAAGGGCATTGCATTGTAAAGCTTGTGCAACCAGTTGGTGACCATTGCTGTTGCGTATTTGCGATAATCCGGGTTTGTTTTGTGGCTCAACAAGCTCGTTGCCGGTTGATATAATGCCAATTTTGGGCTGTTTATAAACCATAGGTTTAGTAATACCTACCGATGCCAAAACTGCAATATGGCGGGCATCAATTTTTTGTCCTTTTTTAAGAACAGTATCGCCGGTTTTAATATCCTCAGCCAAAGCAATAATATTGTTTTTTGGATGCCCTGTAAACCTAACTTTTTCGGTGTCAGCCATTTCCGATAGTTCAACCTGAATAACAAAATCGGCACCTTCGGGCACAGGTGCGCCTGTCATAATTCTGGTAGCTTCGCCTTTTTTTACCTTTTTT
Organism: uncultured Bacteroidales bacterium; assembly: GCA_965370965.1. Lineage (GTDB taxonomy): Bacteria > Bacteroidota > Bacteroidia > Bacteroidales > SZUA-534 > GH45. The sequence continues at coordinate 8,271 of CBDUWQ010000143.1, read as the reverse complement.
GTTGGTGTTTGCCCTGCTGCAACCGTTTCAATTATTGTTAGTTGGTTGTTTATATCGCTTTCGCAGATGGCAAAACCATCCATGGCAGCTTTATCAAACGGTGGCATATTAATGTCAGATATTATATTTTTTGACAAAACTCTTCCAATTGCTGCGTGCAAGTCAACACTTTCGATGCCCATTTGCACGTTGGTGTTTAATACAATATTTAGTGCATCATTAAATAAAATCATTGTTATAATAATTTAGGGTACAAATGTGATAAAAGTTTTTGGATTTGAAAATAGGTTATGCAAAACATTGCGAGTAGTTTAATATTTTTGCTATTGAGAATGAAATTGTGATTATGGATTAATCAGGATAGGTATTCAAAATAGTTTTGAGGTGTAATAATAGTGGTTTCTTTAATATCGTATGCTTTTGTAAATGTTTTAGGAAATTTTACATTTTTGTTTTTATTCCATTTTATTTCAAAAGCTTTAATGTATCCGTCAACTTCTTCAATATAATCAATTTCTTGTTGCTGTGTGGTTCTCCAGAAATAGCTTTTTCCGTAAAAATCGTTTTTAGCATTATATTTTAGGCGCTCACTTATAAAAAAGTTTTCCCATAATGCACCTATGTCTGTTCTTAAATCAATAGGGTTAAAATTACCTATTACTGCATTTCTTATACCATTGTCGTAAAAATATATCTTTTTTCCTTTTTTTATTTCATTTCTAACATTGCGACTTAAAGCATATAGTTTGAAAATAACAAATGCTTTTTCAAGCAAATCAATATATTTTTCAACGGTCTCTTTATCAATGCCAATAAATCGCGATAGTTCGCTATATGATACTTCGCTACCTACTTGAAGCGACAGAGCTCTAATCAGTTTGTCTAATACTGCAGGTTTTTTAATTTTTTCATACGACAGTAAATCTTTATACAGATAGCTGCCTGCAATAAGTTTAAGTATGCGTTTCTCTTTTCCCAGTGATGTTACTACTTCAGGGTAATTGCCATAAATCAACCGGTGGTTTAAATGTCTTGTTTCTTCCAGTAATCCATGGTGGGTTATCATTTCTTCAGTAGAAAGTGGAAATAATTGATATTCAAATTTTCTTCCTGTTAATGGTTCGTTTGTTTCATTTGCAAGTTCAAGAGATGATGAGCCTGTTATAATTAGTTGAATATTTGGTATTTGGTCAATAATAAGTTTCGATACAATTCCAATGTCTTTTATTCGTTGAGCTTCGTCAATAATAACAATTTTTTTATTGCCAAAATAGTTTTTAAGTTTTACTGCAGTTGGGTTGTGGAAAATCGCATGAGTATCAGTATCATCACCGTTAAAAAATATACAGTTTTTCAACTTTTTTTTAAGGAATTCATTTATTAAGGTGGTTTTGCCTACTTGTCGAGCCCCTAAAATAATTATAGCTTTACCTTTAAATAAATCGTTATTTAAGCTTTTTATATATTTTCTGTTAATCATTATACCAAAAATTTAGATATTTTTATTAACAAATATATAACAAAAATCGATTACAATCGCAAATAATCATAATAAAAATCGATTACAATCGCAAATAATCATAATAATATTCGATTACAATAGATATTTAGGTAAAATTTAATACATAAATCCAAATGCCCAAAGAGGTACAATATTTCCTATGCCGTATTCAATATCGTCTTTTACAATATAGCTTTTTGGCATGTTTTTAATTTGTGTTGGTTTTTTGTTTTTTCCGCCCACCTCAAATGTAAGGTTATCAATTTCAAAGTCATATTTGCTCGACGAAACTACATTATGACCTACCAATGTTTGGTTAAAGAAAAATGTTTCGCGCATATTTCCAATATTTTGATTTTTGCTTGCTATTGCAACGCCAATATTGGTATTGTTTAAATATAGTTTTTGAATTTTGCTTAGTGCACGAGTGCCTTTGTTGTGGGTCATTAATCGGTTAATCATTCCGGCACGTTCTAAATAAACAAGATATTCGGCAACTTGGTTGCGGTGTGCACCAATATGCTCTCCAATTTTTGTAAGGTTTGGCTTAAATGGTACGCTTTGGGCTATTATATACATAAGCTGTTTTAATTTGCGGGCGGTTGAAATATTCATGCCGGTATATGTAGGAATATCAACCTCCATAGTTATGTTTATAATATTTTTAAGTCGTTCAATATAATTATCTTCAATAAAAAAGGGGTAATAGCCTGTTTCAAGGTATTCTTTAAAAAGCGGAAGTGGTTTTTCATCTATTTTAACTCTGTTGTTAATTATATCTTCAAGCGTATAAGTGCCATAGTCTTTCCTAAGTTTCATAATTATAAATTCTCTTAACGATAGGCCATGCAGGTTATACGATATTACCCTACGGCTTAAATCGGCCTGCCCTTTATATATTTCAAGAATTGATGAACCTGTAAAAACAATCTGCAAATCGGGCAGGTAGTCATACATCATTTTAAGCTCTTTGCTCCAATCGGTATATTTGTGTACCTCATCAATAAACAGATGTTTGCCGCCATATTTTGAAAATTCTTCGGCCAAATGGTAAAGTTTGTTGTCGGTAAAGTAAATATCATCAGCACTAACAAACAGTGTTTTATTAATATCAATATTCTTTTTTATATGCTGCAACAGCATGGTGGTTTTTCCTGTACCGCGCGAACCTAATATTGAAATCATTCTTGTATTCCAATCAATTTTGTTGTGTAAATATCTAACAAAACGGGTCTCTGTTTTTTCTAGTAATGTACTAAAACGCATTTTTAATTCTTCCATAATATGTATTATTGCATGTATGTATAGGCAAATATATTAATAATTGATTAATAAAAAAAGCAAAATATATATATTATGACATAATAATACAGCAAAAAGGATAAAAAACGCAATAATAAAAATGCAAAAATACATTACTATTAATTATTGAAGTTTTTGAAATATGGTTTTTAGAGCAATACTATCCCGGAATAAACCTTACTGCCGAAGGGTTAAAAGCAACCCAAACATTTTGCCCTTCTTTGTATTTTAATTCATTAAAGGTATCGGTTGTTATAGCCACGTAAAATAGAATACCGCAATTTACCACTATGTCATATCCAAACCTTGCCGGAATAATTTCATGAATAGTGCCTTTAAACTGGTTTATAGTACTTGTATGTTGGGGTGATTTGGTAATAAGTATGTTTTTTTGTCCAATTAGTACATGTCCGGTTTTTGCATATAGTTTGGTAAGTATTTCAAACGAAATATTATTGGTAATGCAAGCTTTGGTTGTTTCTTTTAATGGGTTTTCTTCTAATTTAACTTTGTAAAAGTTTTTAATACCCCCAAAATTGGCTACAAATTTATTTTTTGGATTGGTAAAAACCTCTGTAGGTGTTCCGGTTTGTATAATTTTTCCTTTATGGATAATTGCAATGTGTGACGCAAGTGAAATGGCTTCTTCGTAATCGTGGGTTACATGAATAATGGTCTGCCCGTTTTTATTCAGTCTTCTTAAAATTGTCCTCAATTCGCTTTTTAGGCTTATGTCAATTGACGAAAGGGGCTCGTCTAAAAGTAGTATATCAGGGTTAAGGGTTAAAGTACGAGCTAATGCCACCCTCTGCTTTTCGCCACCCGATAGCGTCTCGGGCGTACGGTTTAACAGATGGTCAATATTCATTTCGCATGCCAATTGGTTTACTTTTTCTTTAATTATAGATGTTTTTGTTTTTCGTATTTTTAATGGATATGAGATATTTTGAGCTACCGATAGGTGGGGGAACAGGGCAAAATCTTGAAAAACAAGACCTACCTTTCGCTTTTGTATTGAGGTGTTTGTAATATCGGTATTATTCAAAATTATTTTGCCGTTGCTTAATTTTACCAAGCCTGCAATGCTTTCAAGTAAAACTGATTTACCTGAACCCGAAGCCCCAAGCAGCATAAAATATTCTCCTTTTTTAACATTAAATGAGATGTTTTTCAATAAAAAGGAATCAAATTCAATATGTAAATTTTCAATTCTTACCATTTCGTTTCGGGCTTGATATGTATCTGAGCAAAATAAAAAATATAAGGCAAACTGAAATGAAAATAATGGCTACCGGTCGTGCATATTTTAGTCCATAAGCTCCAAACCGTTCAAAAATCATTACAGGTGTAATCATAGGGTGGTATGCAACTATTACAACCGCACCAAACTCGCTCATGCCGCGCGCAAACATCATTATTAAACCCGATATTATGCTGCGCCATGCCAATGGAATTGATATGTTAAAAAAAGTTTTAATTGGTGATGCGCCAAGGTTTAATGAAGCTTTTTCTAACCGTTCGGGTACAGCCGAAAACCCGTCGCGTGCAGCGTTAATTAAAAATGGAAGGCTAACAAAAGCCATAGCAAGCACAATGCCCGAAATATGCCCCGGAAATTCCAAACCAATTAAACTCCCTGTTTTTCCGATAAAACCTTGTTTTGAAATTACAGTAAGCAGGGCAATGCCTGCTGCTGAGTGTGGAATTACAATTGGCAGGTCGATAATTCCCTGAATTAGTTTTTTGCCCCTAAAATTTTTACGAGCCAATAGGTAAGCAAGCGGTATAGCAAAAAAGGCAAAAATTACAGTTGCCAACATGCTCGACCATAGGGTTAGGACAATGCTTTCGCCAACCTCTTTGTCAACAAGGGTTTCAGTTATTTCGGCAGGCGACGAGTGAATTAAAAGGCTTGCCAATGGGGCAATAATAAATAGCAGTACCAAACCGCCCAAAAAAGTAAATAGTAATGATATGCCCCTGTTTTGAACCATTTGGTAAATGTAATATCTAAATAGGTACTACTGCAAATTTAGTGGAAATATTCGTATTAGGTTTTATTAATAGCTGTCAAGTTAAAAAGTTATTTATTATCATATGGACATTAAACGCTTAATAATTATATACTTACATGCTAACAGGCTTGCGAATAAACTGACAAATGACGGCAAAACCAAAAATAGCCTGCCACGAGCTTGAATTAGTGACTATAAATGAATTTGCAAGATGTAATAATAGTTTTAAATTTACGTAGAATCAAAAACCCGCAGAGACGCGGAGTTACGCAGAGAGCAAAACAAAAACCTCAGCGTACCTCAGTGTTCACAGCGGTTAAAAAAAATAGCGCATATTACCGCAATACACCCAAGAGCTAAAAGGAATACCATATGGCAACAAATATATAATTGAAGGCGCAAACCATATGGAGGTTTTGGATATGAGTAAAAGTACTCAGAATGGTGTACGAGTGGATGGAACAAAGAATACTTTAAATTTAATATTTGGTAGAAGCGATTGGTTTAATACTCCTGAATAATGAGAATAATAGCAACTATTTTAGTTATCAGTTTCTTCCTTGTTACTTCATGTAACAAGGAAGAAATTCCTACTTTTCAAACAGACAGTAATGGTGTGGTTATATCAATGCCTTATCAATGGAAAAAGTCATTATATGGGGGAGGTCAATCAATTACCAATAGTTATTTTGATTATCCAATATTATATAATGGAAATATAGGTATTCCAACCATTGCAGGAGGTAAACGTTATTTAACATTTATTAATCCTGAAAATGGTAAAACCATATGGGAATGGGACGACAGGTATCAACCGGAAACAGAAGACATAAATATAAGCTATTACCATCAGTACAATAACCTTTTGGCATATCAGGTTGGCGATAGAAGTTACTGTATAAATTTAGATAATGGCACAACACATTGGAAAATTCGGAGAGATAAAAGTTACGATGGAAGAGTTAATCCATATCAAAATCAATTTTATTTTACATATGCTTCCATTAAAAATAAAGATGATAACAAAGAACAAATTGCGTACAAATGCGATATTACAACAGGTGAATTAACTGAGTTTTTAAGAGCAAATTTATCTTCAGATTATGTTTCGCCTGATGGTGTTGGTGCAATTATATATGTAAATATTGTGCCAAATAATGAAAATTTATTGTTAGTTACATATGCAGAACCTTTACCAAATTGGGAAGTTAATTCGTATTTTGGTTTATATAATACCGAAACAGAGGAGTGGGTTTGGGATAGAAAGCTTCTTTCTTCACCAAACCAAAATACAAGTGTTTTTACACCACCTCAAATATATAATGAAAAAATTTATGCAAATGTTGGGTACAGTATTGTATGTCATGATTTATCTTTGGGCAATCAACTTTGGAAAAAAGATTTTCTTGCTGATTTTATGTTCTCAGGTTTTATTATTGCCGATGATAAAATAATTGCCAATAATGAAGATACTTACACCTACTGCTTAAGCACTTATAATGGGCATACTATTTGGAAAGAGGCAAGTGCCGGTACAAGCGGCAGAATGAGCTATTTGAATGGTATTGTGTATTTTGTAGGTGGCTCAACAGGCAAATTACATGCAATTGATATAAGTACCGGAAAAACAGTATGGAAACTTGATGGACAAAAATTAGACGGGGCTGATTTTAAAACCAATGCAGTTTATGTATTTGAGGCAGATGGTAATAACCCTGCAAAAGTTATAGCTTTAACACATCAAAATGCATATAGTTTTAAGGCTTATAAATAAAAAAAACTAAACCGCAGAGATGCAGAGACGCGGAGTTACGCAGAGAGCAAAACAAAAACCTCAGCGTGCCTCAGCGTTCACAGCGGTTAAAAAAAACAACGATGGACAGGCCGCAATACACCCAAGAGCTAAAAGGAATACCATATGGCAATAAATATATAATTAAAGGCGCAAACCATATGGAGGTTTTGGATATGAGCAAAAGTACATTAAATGGGCAACCTAATGATGGAACTTATGATACTTTTAGTATTATATTTGATAGACAACCAGGAGATTGGTTCAGAACTAGTAAATAATTATGAAAAAAATAGTAATATTATTTGGATTCTTCCTTACAGTTTCTTGCTGTAAGGAAGAAATTCCTTCTATTGAAAAAGATGGAAATGGTATAATTGTAGGATTGCAAAGTATATGGAAAAAGTCACTACATGCAAAGGAGGTTTCCTATAATAGTTATATGAGAGCTCCGATTATTTATAAAGGTAATGTCGCAATTTCTACTACTAATGGAGAGGGTAATTGTCTCTTAACTTTAATTGACCATAATAATGGTGCAACAATATGGCATTGGAGTGACATATATCAAGCTCCCACAGAAAGAATCGATATAAGCTATTACCACCAGTATAACAACTTATTAACTTATCAATGTGGTGGAAGAAGCTATTGTATAAATTTAGATAATGGGACAACACATTGGAAGATTCGGAGAGATAAAAGTTACGATGGAAGAGTTAATCCAAATACAGCGAACACTTATTTTTTAAAAGGTGAAATAACAAATTACGATGGATTAATTGAATATCCTGCATATATATTTGATATTAATAATGGTGAGTATTTGGAGTTTTTAAGAGGAAAATATTCTAAAGATTTTATTGCGCCAGATAATTTTATTGGAGCTATAACAAACATTATAAAGCTCCCTGACAGCAATAATCTTTATGCTATAACCTATGCCGAACCTTTACCCAATTGGGAGGTTAACTCTTTTCTTGGTTTATATAACTCTGATACTAAACTTTGGGAATATGAAAGAAAGCTAATGGCTACACCTACTCAAAACACAAGTGTATATTGGCCTCAAATATATAATAATAGGCTGTATGCATCGGTGGGTCCAAATTTGGTTTGTCATAGCTTACAAACAGGAGAACAAATATGGATAAAACAGTTTACTCAAGATTTTTTATTTTCAGGTTTTATTATTGCCGATGATAAAATAATTGCCAATAATGAAGATACCTACACCTACTGCTTAAGCACTTATAATGGGCATACTATTTGGAAAGAGGCAAGTGCCGGTACAAGCGGCAGAATGAGCTATTTGAATGGTATTGTGTATTTTGTAGGTGGCTCAACAGGCAAATTACATGCAATTGATATAAGTACCGGAAAAACAGTATGGAAACTTGATGGACAAAAATTAGACGGGGCTGATTTTAAAACCAATGCAGTTTATGTATTTGAGGCAGATGGTAATAACCCTGCAAAAGTTATAGCTTTAACACATTTAAATGCATATAGTTTTAAGGCTTATAAATAAAAAAACTAAACCGCAGAGACGCGGAGTTACGCAGAGAGATATAAACAAAAAACCTCAGCGAACCTCAGCGTTCATAGCGGTTAAAAAAACAATAAACGTAGCACTGTTGTTAAAAGAAAACTAAACCGCA
>CBDUWQ010000142.1:0-10133 GCA_965370965.1 uncultured Bacteroidales bacterium | reverse complement strand
GTAAACATTGTTGCTCTGTTTTTATGGCAAAATCCAATAATACCTTGAGTTAGTTTTTTATCAAAACCTTTATTTGCCTCAAAATACGGAACGGTAACATGCCCATCTCGGTTTTTAATTATTGCCAAAGCCGTTATTTTATTGTTTTTATCGCTTATGGTTAAAAATTTATAATAAAATACCTCCGATGTTGTAGAAAAAGGGTAGTAGCTTTTATCATTATTTGTAGTTGTAACCCACGGATAATTAAAAACCCACTCGTACTCGCACTTGCCTCGCTTAATAAGCGAGTTATTATTTGCCTCTAAAAAAACAGAGTGCGCCTCTGTAAATTTATCGGTAAGCTGAACCTGCCTTAACCAACATTTAGCCTTTGCTTTTTGAATATATTTATAAGGCAATACAATAATGTTAAAAACCCAATCGGCTACTTGCAACAGGGTTTTTATTTTGCTGAAAAAACTATTGCGGCGTGCCAATAAATTTGTTAGTTGGATGCTAAAATATAGCCGTACCCCTTTTTTTATTAACAGTTGGTTGAATTTATTCGATTTATCATACAATAATTTTGAATTGGGGGCATAATTAGTAAACAAAATCCTGTTGTCCCAGTCGTTGATTATCTCATCCATTAAAATGGTCGAAATCCCTTTTCTTCTAAAATCAGAGTGTACCCAACTGCCGCTAAACCACGTAAATCTCACGTCTCTGTTTTCAATAAATAAAATATCGGGCAGTACCGTTCTAAAGGCAATAATTGTATTATTCAAAACTGCCATGTATAAAACAGTATCGTTATTATTAACCCGCGGATTATTTACATACGAGTTAATCCGGTTTGTGCTTACCGGTATTACCTCAGCATTTAAAAAAAGTATGCTTTTTGAGAATTTCTCTAACTCTTTTACTGCTATTTTCTCAATTTTATATTCCAAAATGTAATTCTATTATGGTTTAACCGCAAATTTAGTAGAAATATTGCTATTAATACCTATACTTTTTTTTCCACCAACCTCTTAATCTTGTGCGAATACCCTCTTCGGTGGTATTTTTTTGAGGCTCATACAGTTTTTTGTCGCATATTTTTTCGGGCATAAAATTTTGTTCGGCAAAATTGCCTTTATACGAGTGCGAGTATTTATAATTAGCACCATACCCCAGCTCTTTCATAAGTTTTGTTGGTGCATTGCGCAAATGCAGTGGTATTGGCAAATCGCCAGAGTTTTTTACTTCATACAATGCATTGTCAATAGCTTGGTAAGCCGAGTTGCTTTTGAGGCTTGTTGCTAAATATATTACACATTCCGAAAGGATAATACGCCCTTCGGGCATGCCAATTTTATGTACAGCATCAAAACAGGTATTTGCCAATAAAAGGGCATTTGGGTTTGCAAGTCCAATATCTTCGGCAGCCAGAATTACCAAGCGGCGCGAAATAAATTTAACATCTTCTCCTCCATCAAGCATACGTGCCAACCAATATACAGCCGCATTAGGGTCGCCACCACGTATGCTTTTTATAAAAGCCGAAATAATATCGTAATGCATTTCGCCCTGCTTGTCGTAAATAGCAATATTTTCCTGAAGTATGCTCTCTACTTTTTTATTGGTTATTGTAATACTTTTGGTCGATGATGAATTTACCACCAACTCAATAATATTGAGCAGTTTTCGTGCATCGCCACCCGAATAGCGAAACATTGCCTCTTTTTCTTTAACTTTAATTGATTTGCTTTTAAGTTCAATATCGGTTGTAAGTGCTCGCTTTAAAAGTTCGTCAAGGTTGTTTACGTCGAGCGGCTTTAGTACATAAACCTGACATCGCGAAAGTAGCGGCGAAATAACCTCAAACGAGGGGTTTTCCGTAGTTGCCCCAATTAATGTGATAATTCCTTTTTCAACTGCACCCAAAAGTGAATCTTGCTGCGATTTGCTAAAGCGGTGTATCTCATCAATAAACATAATTGGGTTAGGCTGGTCAAAAAAACGGGCACGTTTAGCCTTGTCAATGGTTTCGCGCACATCTTTAACACCCGAGCTTACGGCACTAAGACTATAAAAAGGTCTGTTTTGCTGCTGCGAAATAATATGAGCCAACGTAGTTTTCCCTACACCCGGCGGTCCCCACAATATAACTGATGGCAAATGCCCCAATTCGATAGATTTGCGCAATATTGCATTTTTGCCTACCAAGTGCTTCTGCCCAATATAGTCATCAAGTTTTTTGGGGCGTAATCGTTCTGCGAGAGGCTGCATATAATTATATATAAATAGTATTTAAAAAACTAAAACAAAATTAATTTACCTCTATAGTTTCAATAAATGCACTTAACTGGTTATCGTCAATATTACCATAAATATCAATTATATATTGTTCAAAATACTCCTTTATCTCTTTTGAGGTCATATTTTGGTTTTTCAGTATTGGATTTATAATCTCCAATTCTTTTTTTAGTTTAATAGGATTTAAAAAGCTCAAATTTATTTCTGTAATTAACTCTGAATTGCCGGTTGACTGCATGTACTTATAAACACTAAGTGATGGAATTGTATCGGCATGTAAAGTATCGACTTTACTAATTTGCAGTTTCTCTTTTTCAATTTTTAGTACTTGGTTTTGGAAACCTACCTTTTTCGAAATTTTTTTCCCATTAATTGTATAATAAAAAACAATAAACTCCTCTCCATTTAATGGATAGCGATTTTTGTCCAAAAGTATTTCTAACCTATCTCCAATAATATTAAAATTTTCAACACCAAGGTAAGTCTTAAAATCTTTTACACCTGTTTCGCTTACAGCACCACGTGTACTAAGTTGCCCGCGGCTACGTATTGGACTAAGAGCCAGCTTGGCATTTGAAAAAATGTCGGCATCACCCGATTCAATATTTGGGGTACGCAACATGTACTTTTTTCGATAATTTGATATTACATAGGCAAACGAATTTTGATTAAAATTTAATCTGTCACCGGCTTCAAACGAATTACCTTGCAATAGTTGTGCACTTTGTGTAACATTAAAAATATTACCATTTATTTGAATAACATTGTAAATATTATCATCAATTTGGGCACTTAATTGTAGGCCTGTTAATACTAAAGCCAATAAAACTGTATTTTTCATAAGTCTGTTTTTTTTTACCATCAAGATATTTTTTAATAAAACAATTCATGCATCGTTTTTAATATATATTATTTCTATTTCGTATATAAAAGAAACTCGCCTCCCTCATTACCATCAAGCTTTAAAGGACGACCGATTGGTGTTTGAATGGCATTATTGCGCACTTTAAATTTAACATATGATATAAGCTCGGTAACTGCAATATACTCCCTTTTATTTTCAGTAAGGGCTTCTGTCAAATACTTGGCAAACGGGCTTCCCTGCCCCTGCCCTCCATCTGCAACATATTCAATATTACCTGAGGTAAAGCCCCAGCGCGACTTAATTTTGTCATTATTGGGTTTATAGGTCATTTCATCATCAGATACAAACAGCGATCCTGAAAAACATGCATCAGCAATTAAAAAAGTATGCTTTGTGTTTAATGAGTTCAAAAAACCTAGTAGGGTTTTATTGCCCAAATACTCGCTTTCGCTATTAACATTGGCATTTACAGGAATCCATGCTCCCTCATCGGTTTTTGTATTATAATCGCCATGCCCGGCATAGTAAATAATCAGGTTATCGTTATTGGTCAGCTCCCTTTTTATTTTAATTAACTCGTTAATAATACTGTTTCTTGTTGCATCGTTGTTATACAATTCAAAAACATTATCGCTATTTACCTCATATTGATTAAGCAATGTTTGCTTAATATTTTTTGCATCGGCAACAGCATTACCTAAAGGCGGCCAATATTTATAATTATCGATACCAATAACCAATAAAAAGTTTACTGCTTTTACTGCAGGTGTAAAATCAATATCAATTGTTTCAGAAAAAAACTCATTGTTTTCAACAAAAGCCAAAAGTGCCTTGCCCATTGTGATATCAACCTGTTTTAAATCGGTATATTTTTCATCGGCAGCGGTAATAAAAAAGCGCACTAAGTTTTTTGCCCCCTCAGGTTTATTAATACCAACCGTATTTACATTGTTTTGCAAATAGGTAAACAGAATTGTTACGGTAGTATCTTCGCCGGCATTTAAATTTGGTATTGGAAATGTGTTTTTAAATGACAACATAGGATTCACAAAAGGCTCCATTAACCGTAGCTCAACATTATTAAAAGGCTGCTGCCCATTATTTTTAACTGTTACAACAAGCTCTCCGGTTTGACCTTTCTCAAGGTTACTTTGACCACCGGGGTATGTAAATAAAAAATCTATTAACTCATAATCGGGATAAACTTTATGTTTTTCTTCGCTATCCAAATCGGTAAAATACGGATTTGTCAACTCTTGGTTTTTTTCAATATTTGCTAAAAGGGCATTAATAGTATTCAAATTCTCAAATGCTCCTAACTCATTTGTATTAAGCTCAACTGCACGTTCAAAATATGGTTTTGCTGCTTCAAAAAACGATTTTGCTGTAAGTTCAATATCACGCCCCTGCCCATTATATGTATATTGATATGGAGTCATTTTATTTAGTTGCTCATTATACTGAAGAGCTTTATGATAAAAAAAAGTGCCCACGTTAAAAATGGCTTCTAAAAAATCGGGGTCTAATTCTACTGCCTTTGATGCCAATTCAACCGATTGTTGGTAATCTCCCTTATTATAAAGTATTAACGAAAGGTTATAATAATGCTTTGCCTCAAAAGGGTTTAGTTCAATAAGTTTATTAAACTTTTCTTCGGCAGCTTCCATCTGTCCTGTTTCAATGTAAATATTAACCTCTTTTTTTACATATTCTTGGTCGTCGGGAAAAAATTTTTGAGCCTTTTCAAGTGTTTTTAAAGCTGAAACCGGATCTTTATTAATTTCATATTGAATTTTAAATACCAAATTAATGGCTTTTTTATCATCAGAAAAAAGTTTTAGATAAGCTTCTAACTTTTCCATTGCAGCATCATAATCGCCATATTGAAAATAGATCATAATATCTGCCATAAGGATTTTTTTATCCGTTGGATATTTTTCTTTTGCTGTTTCAACATAAATAACTGCTTTTTGATAATCTTTTTCAACCTCAACAGATACTTTTATGGCAAGGTGATACGCTCTGACCGATTCATAATCCAAAAACAACAGTTTATCAAAACTCTTAAAAAACATTTTGGCATCTTGTGTTTTATAGGCGCAATCAAGCATATAGGTGTAAGCTGTGGTATCAATTGGCACCAACTGCGATGCTCTAATAAAATATTGCAGCGCATCAGAATAATTATTTATACTATACTCCACTTTTCCTTTATCAATCTGCTCTAACCACTTATTGTTTAAGGTTTGGCACGATGCTGATACTGCATAAAAAAAGAGTAAGAGAATGAAATAGCTTTTTTGCATAATAACTAATTGAATATTGTAATTATTTAATTTGCTGAAATGGGTTATAAAATTAGCAACTTTTTTATAACCACCATAAAATAAAGTTCATAATCCATTGGTTTAGTTTTGATAAAACAATAAAACCATGCTATATTCGTTAGTATTTAATTATGCAAAAAATGACCTTCTACAAACATAAAAAAAGGTGGAAAGTAGCCCTTTTTATAGTTGCCATTATTATTGGTGTACTATCGCTCACATATACTGGTAACTTGGTAAAAAAAATGGAGGTTGAGGAGCAAAAAAACATGAAAATATGGGCCGAAGCCCAAACTGCCCTTACCAACATGGAGGATATGCAGCAGGAAATTAGTTTTTACTTGAAAATTGTTTCTAAAAACACAACCATCCCTGTTATTTTGGTAAACAACAACGATAGCATTGTAACCGCTATAAACTTAAAAAAAGGGAAAAAGAATAATGAAAAATACTTATATCATAAACTTTATAAAATGAAAGAGGGGCACGACCGTATTGTAATTGACTTTCCAGATGGCACAAAAAATTATATATACTATGAAGACTCATCAATATTAAAACAACTAACAATATACCCATACATACAACTGGGTGTGATTTCACTGTTTATTTTAATTGCATATTTTGCTTTTAGCTCATCGCGCAAAGCCGAGCAAAATCAAGTATGGGTAGGTATGTCAAAAGAGACAGCACACCAATTGGGTACCCCTATTTCATCGTTAATGGCATGGCTTGAAATATTAGAGCAAACCGATGAAAATAAAAGTTACATTAAAGAGATGGGGAAAGACGTAAACCGTTTGCAAATGGTGGCTGAGCGCTTTTCAAAAATAGGTTCTCTTCCTGATTTACCGTTATCCGATTTACGTATAATACTTGATGCTGCCATTGGGTACATGAAAACACGAACATCAAAAAACATTAAATTTGAATTAAATTATAATGCAACAGACGAGGTAATTATACCCTTAAATGGTTCGCTGTTTCATTGGGTTATCGAAAATTTGGTAAAAAACTCGGTAGATGCAATGAACGGAAAAGGAGAGATTACCATTTATTTGACTGAGAATGCAAAAGAGGTTACTATTGAGATGACCGATACCGGAAAAGGAATACCTAAAAGCAAGCAAAAAACAATTTTTAACCCAGGCTATACTTCAAAAGAGAGGGGTTGGGGACTTGGTTTATCGCTTTCAAAACGTATTGTCGAGAATTACCACAATGGTAAAATATTTGTGCTCAACTCAGAAATTAGCCATGGCACAACATTTAAAATTGTATTGCCTAAACAGATAACCTGATTAATAGCTAATCTCTCTTGTGTTATTTTCCATAACACTAATTGTAACCTTTTTCATGGTTTCCGGAATAAGCTCTTCAATTAATTCGGGCCACTCAACAAAACAATAGTCATCAGAGTAAAAATAGTCCTCGTAACCAATATTATAAACCTCTTCAATATCCTTTATCCTGTAAAAATCGAAATGAAAAATACGCCCGCTGTTTGTAGTGTGATATTCGTTTATTATTGAAAAAGTTGGGCTGGTTACAACATCGGTTGAGCCCAATAGTTGACAAAGCTCTTTTATAAATGTTGTTTTGCCTGCCCCCATTTCACCATAAAAAGCAAACTGCTTGTTGTTTTTGTTCTGCTCTAAAAAATCGGCGGCAGCCTTTTTTATCTCATTTAAACTATTAAAAACTATTTTGCCCATTGTAATTACAATTTTAGATGCAAATATACATATGTTGCTTATAATATTAATATTTTTGATTTTTATTACCAATATGCACAAGTTATTCAATTTGTTATAATGAATATTCCGCAAAAACATATAACCTTTTTAAAAGAAAAAGCCGCCGGTTTGCCCGATAACCCAGGTGTTTATCAATACATTGATAATAAAGGCACTATAATTTATGTTGGAAAGGCCAAAAACTTAAAAAAGCGTGTTCTGTCATACTTCACTAAATATCACGAAAGTGGCAAAACACGCATTTTAGTTAAAAACATTAAACAAATAAAACATATTGTGGTTGATACCGAACAAGATGCACTGCTGCTTGAAAACAACCTGATAAAAAAATACCAGCCCCGATACAATGCAATGCTAAAAGACGATAAAACATACCCTTGGATATGTATTAAAAACGAGCCTTTCCCCAGAGTTTTTTCAACACGCAATTTTATACGCGACGGCAGCACCTATTTTGGTCCGTACACAAGCGGAAGAACTTTGAAAGTTGTGCTCGGCTTTATTAGGCAACTATACCCTTTACGCACATGTACCCTTAATTTGGCTCAAAAAAATATTGATGCCGGTAAATACAAGGTATGTCTTGAATATCATATTGGCAACTGCTTAGGGGGCTGCATCGGCAAACAAACCATAAACAATTACAACCAAAGTATTGAAAGCATTAAAAATATATTAAAGGGAAATATTAAACAAGTAATAAAAATACTAAAAAAAGAAATGAGCGAGCTGAGCCGGCAATATAAGTTTGAAGAGGCTCAAAAAATGAAAGAGAAACTTGACCATTTAGAAAATTATCAGGCAAAATCAACCATTGTAAGCCCAACAGTTCATAATATTGATGTTTTTTCGTTTGTTGAAGATGATGGCAGTGCATATATAAATTTTTTAAAGGTAGTAAACGGGGGCATTGTTCAAGTGCACACAATTGAAATGAAAAAACGCACTATTGAAGAGAAAGAGTCGCTGCTGCTTACTGCCATAACCGAAATAAGGCAAAGGCTTCAAAGCACATCTCACGAAATTATTGTTCCGTTTAAACTTGATTTTGAAATTGATAATGTTAAATTTTTAGTGCCAAAACGGGGCGATAAAAAAAAGCTGCTTGACCTAAGCATGAGAAACGCATTTTATTTCAAAAAAGAAAAAATAAAGCAAGAGATGAACCGTACCCCTCAAAAACGTGTTGACCGCATTATGGAAACCATGAAAAAAGACTTGCGGTTAAATAAGCAACCTGTGCATATTGAGGGTTTCGACAATAGTAACATACAAGGCACAACCCCTGTGGCAAGCTGTGTGGTTTTTAAAAATGGCAAGCCCAATAAACGCGATTACCGTCATTTTAATATAAAAACAGTAATTGGCGCAAACGATTTTGCATCAATGGAAGAGATAATTTACCGTCGTTATAAAAGGCTTTTAAATGAAAAACAAACATTACCACAACTTATTGTTATTGATGGTGGCAAAGGCCAGTTGGGAGCAGCTGTAAACAGCTTAACCAAACTAAATTTAATAGGTGAAATTGCAATTATAGGAATAGCAAAAAAACTTGAGGAGATATATTTTCCCGGCGACTCTGTGCCAATTTACCTTGATAAAAACAGCGAAACGCTTAAAATAATACAGCATATCAGAAACGAATCACATAGGTTTGGTATAACCTTTCACAGGCAAAAGCGGTCAAAAGCATTTATAAAATCAGAATTGCAGGATATACCGGGTATTGGCGAAAAACTAATTGAAAAACTGCTTACCGAATTCAAATCGGTTGAGGCAATAAAAACAAAAACAGCCAAACAGCTTGCACAGGTAGTTGGAAAAGCAAAAGGGCAGGTAGTTTATGAGTTTTTTAATGACAGGGAAGAAAAAACAAACAATTAATAATAATCTTACTTTTTTATTCTCCTCAAAAAAGGCTCATCCAACAAACTTCTGTTTAGCAGTTTCTCATCTCGTTTTAAAATTAACCGTGCAAAGTGCAACCCCAATAAACTACATAAAACCCCAAAAATTGACCCTACAAAAACATCAAGCAAAAAATGTTGCAATAAATAAATGCGTGTTAATGCAACTGCAATTCCAAATACAGCCAAAAATATACTCCATCGCTTACTGTTAAATGCAAAAGCCAATAACAAAAAAATAGCAATGGCGGTCATAGCATGCCCACTCGGAAATGTGTTTAATGCATGGTAATCAAAATCAGGTATTAAATGAAAAAAATCAGAATCGCTAAAATATCCGGTTGGACGAGGCATCCCCTTAAAAAGAACTTTTTTGAAAATACCTGTGAAAATGCCTGTAAAAATAAGACTTATTACAGTTGCTATTGAATAATAATAACGAATAAATATAAAAATAATAGCTAACATACCCATTACCAGCCCAAGTCCAAACTGGGTTAAAAAAATTGCTGCCTTATCAAATAGTTCAGTAGCAAATTTATTAATAAACAAAACCTCATTACCATAAGGAACAATAATTAACACCAATGAACTTGCTAAAAGAAACACCAAAAAAACATAGTAAAAATAGACCTTGTTACCTTTAAATAAACTTTGCATTTTATAATTCAGTTAAACGGTTTATTAACAAATAATAGTTGTAAAGTAACTATATTTATTCGTTATGTGCAATCCACTTACTAAAAAATTCAGTTGAATATTTTTACTAACGTTGGAAAGGAAAAAGCAAAAAAATGGACAAAAATATTGAAATTATAAATAATTGATAATCAGCAACTAATTTTTACGTTAGTTTGAATTCTCAATGATGAAAACCTTGGTTTAGAGTTCAATTCCAAACAAAAACTCCATTCAATAAATAAATTTTTTGAGAAAAACCTAAATAAATTTGGAAACTATATTAGTTTATAGTTTCTTTGCTGTATCTAAT
>CBDUWQ010000141.1:0-10396 GCA_965370965.1 uncultured Bacteroidales bacterium | reverse complement strand
AACATCTAAACTTATCAACAAAAATTGTTAGGTTTTTAGACAGTCTGACGGTTTGGCTATGAAAAGTAAGCGATTTCGAAGTGCAAATCTTTCTGCTTACAAGAAAGTTCAAACGTGCTACAAACCTTGATGTTACTACTATCTCGCTTATTTTTTATATACATTGTTGTGTGTTCGTGCTTTATTCCGTTACATTAAATTCAATTCTCTCAATAGTTCCCTTAAAATATTCATAATCACTATCTGGTAAATGCCAAACAACCCTTACTTTTTCAGGTATTCTAATTTTATCTATTGTCTGATATGAGTCCACATAAGCTGAAAATTTAGTTTTAACATATTCACCTTTTTCATTTTCGTAAAATCTATCATTTGTCTCAAATTGTGAAAAAAGACCTTCGTTATTGAAATGAAATAGACCAGTGACAACAAACTCATTGTCTGTAAGTACTGCTTTTATTGTTTTTTCATCAACATATTCCCAATTGACATAATCTTGAAGAATATATGCGGGGACAAGTAAAAATTCACAAAAAATTGTAATCAAAGCAGACTGTGATATTTCTTTTCCTTTCCCGTTAACTACTGTAAAAAGATTAAACAATTTCCCTTTCATTTCTCCTTTCCCATTTCTATAAATGTCCCTACCGGCAAAAGGCATTGATGAGAATTTCATATATGAAATTCTCGAAATTGGATTTACTGAATTAAACTGTTTCGTTTTCAGTTTTTCCCATTTTTTATTTGGTTTCAACTTTATAAAGCACTCTTTCCAATGCACATCTGCGTTTTGCATTATTGTTTTATCAATATATCCGCTTATTTGTAAGTGCTTTTTTAAAGGCTCAGGTAGATTTTTTATTCTTTCTTCAGTAAACAGTTCTTCATTTTCATTTTTAAAGTATAAAATCTCTTCTGCTCTCTCTTTTTGAAATACTTTTTTCATAGAAACACATCCATTTAATGTTACAACAAATATTATTATCAGAAATGTATAAATTATTTTCATTTCTTATTTCCTCCAGTGGTTTTGCATGACACACAACTATTATCTAACTACAACCATTTTTCTTGAATATATGCTATTGCCTGTTTTAATATTTACAAAATATATACCTGACGAAACAGCACTGCCATAGCTATTTGTTGCATCCCAATTAATTTCAAAAAGGCCTTTTGTCAATTCTCCATTTGCTAATTGTTTTACTTTCTGTCCGTTTATATTAAATATTTCAATAATATAATAGTCCTTTTTAGGTACATTAAAAGATATTTTTGAAGTGGTTGTAATTGGGTTGGGCAAAACCTTTAATTGATTTAATGAAATTGAAGCTTTTTTATTAATATCGGTAACACCGTCCCAACCTGCCAGCCTGCACCACAGCCACCATGTTGCATATGCTTTAAGGTTTCCGTTTAATGCTTGTGTGTGCGCCGGCGAGCAGTTGTACCAATCAACTCCTTCGGTATGCGATTCCTGCCATTCAGTAGCCCAGTTGCCCTGCTCGGTACCTCCTGCCCCATCGTAATATGCACAATTATCATTAACAAATTCAAAAAATGTGTCATCGGGGTTATATCTTTCAATATCATAAAAATCGTATAATACTTTATTGTTAGCAACGCAATAATCTTTTATTTGCTGGTTATTTGCTTTTAATGTGGCATCATGCCAAATATTGGCATGCCCTGTCATATAAATAAAAGTAACATTGGGGTATGCCTGCTCAAGCTCATTCATTTTATCAAGATAAATCTGTATGCCTGCTGTGGTATTATCTGATACTCCACCACACCACGACCACATAACAACATTTACATCAGAGTTTTCACCATTATCCAAATAGGTTCGGGTTTTTTGAGCCCATGTTGTATCTCCGTTATGACCCAAATCATCACCTTGGGCAAAATTGTCATCAATATCAAGCGCACCATCTGTTCCACCTTCGTTCCATTGGTAAATATCGCCTTTGTAACCATTTAATTCAGTTTGTCCTATTAAAGCTGTCATGCCTGTCATTAACTGGCTTCCGTGCGAGGTGTGTTCGTATGCAATATGCAAAGTCTGTTTTGCACTGTTTATTGCCGATACGGGCATTAAACCAAGTTTTGAGCAGTTGTGGTCAATTATTATTGGTTGCGAAAAAGCAGTGCCAATAAAAAATAAAAATAGTACCGTTGGTAATAATTTTTTCATAGCTGTATTTTTTTAATGATTGTTATTGTCAAGATTTAACGTTATCAAATTTATAACTTTTTTTAATTAAATAATAATTATTAACTATGCACCAAATACATCTTTAACCTATTTTTTGTAAAAAAAAACATAATGAAATACAAACTCACAACACTAATTCTGTTTACATTATTGATATCAAACTCGTTTGGGCAAGCATTAAAAATAGGCGACAAAGCACCCGATATTGTGCAAAGTTCATTAACAGGTGATACAATAAAACTTGCATCGTTAAAAGGGCAAATGGTATTAATCGATTTTTGGGCATCGTGGTGTGGTCCATGCCGCAGAGAGAACCCCAATGTTGTAGCTGCTTATAATAAATATAAAGATGCAACATTTAAAAACGGGCAGGGCTTTACAGTATTTAGCGTTTCGTTTGACAAGAAAAAAGACAGATGGGAAGCAGCAGTAAAAACAGACGGACTTATATGGCCTTATCATGTTAGCGACCTTAAAGGCTGGCTTAATGCAGCTGCAAAAACATATAAAATAAAAAGCGTGCCGGCAAGTTATTTAATTGATGGCGATGGTACTATTGTTGGTGTTAATTTGAGGGGCGATGCATTAAGTAAAAAACTTAGAAAATTAAAAAAAGGACTTTTCTGAAGGTTTTATTAATTTTTTTTATTGCTAATAGATAGGAAAACCTACCGTAAACGTAAGTAACCTATTTTATGTTGAGTATCCGTTTTTAGATTCATTTTCTACATTTATTATGACTAAACCATAATTTAACCCTATTTGTGCTTTATCAAAGTCAAAACCACAACCAAAATTAAAATCAAATACTTTTAAAATATCATCATTATCAAACCCTATTGTAATATGTTTCGCTTTTTTATCTATTTTTCCATTATATGAAACTTCTGCTATTATGTCGCCAACAAAGGCTGCTCCAATATAGGGTCCGGCTATTAAGTAAAACTTTGTACCCTCAACATTGTTAGATATTTTTATATTTAAAGGCACCTCAAAATAATACAAATTAACAGAAGACTTTAATTCTACAGTTGTACCATTAATCTCCTCATCATATTTCATTTTAAAACCCTTCATTGAAAAGGCCAAGCCTGTTTCAATTGATATAGGTTTTATATATGAGAATTCATGAAAAAAACCTGCATAAACACCAGGTTTAAATTTATAATTTAATTCGGCTGCATAATCATGGTCATTATTTTTTTCAGCCATATTAGCCATGTTTAATCCCAATTTAAAACGGATAGTTTGTGCACTTAAATTGTTTGATAAAACTAATATGAGTAATATAATAAATAGGTAAAATATTGCTGTTTTCATTTTGGTTATAGGTTTATGCGTATAATTAATACCAATTACTTTTAAAAAGTAATTGGTATTAATATGTTAAAAAGCAAACAGCCCTTTGTTAAAAAATAACAAAGGGCTGTTTGTTTAACTTAGGATTATACTTAGTGTCAGCAAGAAAACGTCAAGTTCAAGCCCGCCTTAAGGTAAACCTGAACGATTAGTCGGGCAGGGCTTGCGAAGTCAATAAAATGTAGTCCGCCGCGGCGGATGACTGTTTTCAATACAAGAGTAACTTGCCTGCTGCAGGCAGGCGCAGAAATTGGCGTTTTCGGGCAAGCACTACTTATTTGTTATTCTCCACCACAACCAACCCGTTTCGTTTATCTTTAAATTTATCAATTAATGTCATCCATTTTTTTTGTGCTATGGTTGTCATACGGTACATAACAGGCACAATTACCAAAGTCAAAAATGTTGAAAAAGTAAGCCCAAAAATAACTGTCCAGCTCATTGGGCTCCACATGTCTGCCATATCTCCACCAAAATAAATATCAGGATTATAATTGGTTAGCAGTCCGTTAAAATCAAAATTCATACCTACTGCCATTGGCAGCAAACCTAAAATTGTTGTAATTGCAGTTAATAATACCGGGCGCAAACGGGTTTTTCCACCCTCAATAATACACTCGGTTGCATTGTTAACCGATAAAAACGCATTTTCGGGTAATTTTAACTCTTTACGCTTGCGCTGTTTCAAAAGCTCAATATAATCAATAAGCACAATGGCGTTGTTTACCACAATGCCTGCCAGCGATATTAACCCTATACCTGTCATTATTATAATAAAGTCCATTTGGAATGCCCATAAACCGCCAAACACGCCAATAGTGCTAAACAGTATGCTAGCCATAATAATTATTGTGCGTATTACCGAGTTAAACTGTGTTACAAGTATTAGCATAATAAGTGCCAGTGCAATAAGCATAGCTTTGCCAAGAAAATCTGACGACTCTTGCTGGTCTTGTTGCTCGCCGGTAAAATCAACTGAGTATCCCTGCGGCATTGCAAAATTTTCTATTGTAGATGCAATTTGCATATTAATTGTGTTGGCATTGTACCCTTCAATGGCATTTGAATATAGGGTAATCACACGCTTCATATCTTTTCTCTTAACTGCACTAAAAGTGGTTGAGTACTCAAAATCGGCCACTGCCGAAAGAGGTATGTGTATAGGCGGTCCATCACCAAACAGGGTTATTTTCATATTCTCCATTGCCGCCAAATTGTAGCGATATTCATCTTTAAGGCGTACTTGTATGGGGTACTCTTCTTCGCCCACCTTAAATGACGATGCCTCTGTTCCAAACAAAGCATTACGCAGTGTCATTCCTATCATGCCTGTACTAAGTCCAAATCGTTGAGCCTTATCGCGGTCAATATGTATGAGCAGTTCGGGCTGCTGGGTGCTTATGTTCATTTTTAAACCCTCAATACCTTCAATGCCCGATGCATCAATAATGGTTTTTAAGGTGTCGGCCAAATGCACCAGTTTGTCAAAATTATGTCCGCTAATTTCAATATTAATGGGCTTGCCGGTTGGTGGCCCCTTTGAGTCTTTTGATGCCTCCATTTTAACACCCGGATATTTGTTAAGTAAAAATTCACTTAAATTGGTCATAATCTCCGATGTGCTAAAACCTCTACGTAACTGAAAATCAACAAAACTTACGGTTACAAGCGCTTTGTTTGGGGTTACCCCCGATGAAAAATCGTTTGGATCACCTTTGCCAACTGTTGACAAAATTGATTCAACAACACTATTTGAATCGCCCGGTATTAATACTCCATTTGCTTCTAAAAATATAATTATATCGTCCTCTAACTGTTTAACAAATTCGTTTGTTCCGGTAATATCGGTGCCAACCGGCAATTCCGATACTATATTTATGTAGTTTGGATCGCCATCGGGAAATAGTGTTATATCGGGTGTGCTTGCAAAAAACAGCATAATGGTAATAAACATAAGTATTATTGTACCAAAAAAGAACAGTAGCAAGTTTTTACCTTTAAGTGCAAACCTTAACGATTTTTCGTAGCCCCGCTCCAGTTTTATCAAAAATACTTGTTGAAACCATGATTCCAAACGACTTAAAAATAACATGTTCATTAGCCCAATAACACCAAATATAATAAGCAAATTACCTACTATCATTTTATTAGCAAATAAAAATAGTGCACCAAATGCAACCATAGCAAGTGCTCCGTAAATTCCCAGCATTTTTTGCTTTTTGCTTGCTTTTTTGTTGCCATTTTTAGCCTTAATAAACGATGCCGAAAATACCGGTATAATCACAAATGCAACAAATAGCGACGATGTAAGTACTATTATTAGAGTAATTGGCAGGTACTTCATAAACTCGCCCATAATACCCTCCCAAAAAATTAATGGTAAAAATGCGGCAAGGGTAGTTGCTGTTGATGCAATTATTGGTATTGCAATTTCGCCAACAGCACGTTTGGCAGCCTCCCAAGGTTTGTACCCATTATCAACAAAACGGTATATATTTTCGACCACCACAATGGCATTATCAACCAGCATACCAAGGGCAAGTATTAAAGCAAACAGCACAATCATGTTTATACGAAAATCAATTGCTCCAATAATAACAAACGAAATCATAATTGACAGTGGTATTGCCATACCAACAAAAAGTGCATTTCGTGTTCCGAGAAAGAAAAACAGCACAAGCACTACAAAAATCACCCCCATTATCATGCTGTTCTCTAAGTTATGCAGCTGCATTTTTACAGTTTCGCTCTGGTCGTTGGTAATTGATATTGATAAATCTTGGGGTAGCATTTTATCGGCTTTTGCCTTATTTAAAACTGCAAATACATCTTTTGTTGTTGATAGTAGATTTTTGCCCCCTTTTTTTATTACCTGAACAGAAACAACAGCTTGCTTATCTAACCTGGCAAAACTATTGGCCTCTTCGTAACCGTCAATCACATCGGCAACATCACGCAAATAAACAATATTACCATCTTTAGTTTTTATTATAATGTTTCTAATATCGTCCATGTTTTTGAATTCGCCGTTTAAGCGTATGTTACGGCGGGTTTGCCCCAGCAAAATATCGCCACCCGAAATTGACATGTTTTCGCTTTGAATGGCTTGTGTAATTGTATTGAATGAAACATCATAAGCCTCCATTTTTATTAAGTCGGCATTTATTTTAATCTCGCGCTCGTTAACACCCTCAATTGTAACTTTTGAAACATTATTAATGCTCTCCATCTCATCTTCAAGATACTCGGCATATTTTTTCAGCTCCTCAATACTGTAATCGCCCGATAGGTTTATATTGAGTATCGGAAATTCCGAAAAATCAATATCAAAAGCAGTAGGACCAATAAGCTCTTTGCCGGTAGGTAATTCACTCTCAGCCACATCTACAGCATCTTTAACTCTGCGCAGGGCATCCTCAATTTCAACATCGGTATTAAACTCAACAATTACCATCGACACATCTTGCGATGATGTTGATGTTAGCTCTTTTAGCCCCCGTACATTTTCAAGTTCCTTTTCCAGCGGGCGAGTTATAAGGTTCTCAATATCTTCGGGCGAGTTACCCGGATAAACTGTGTTTACCATTATTTGCGGCCACACAATTTCAGGATATAGCTCTTTAGGCAGGTTTATGTACGAACTGATGCCAAATATTAACAATATAAAGGTTAATAAAAATACTGTGCTTTTATTTTTTAAAGCAATTGAGGTAAGTTTAAACTCCCTGAATTTTGTGGGTATATTATTTTTCTCTTCTGACATAATTTATAGTGTAATTATATTGCATTTTTAAGCCTTTTTTGAAATCCCCTTTTTATTTGAATTTAACCCAAATTGAGCGATTCTCACACACGACTGAGAAGATGTAAGGTTTTTACTTCACTTATTTAGTTAAAACCAACATCTTCTATGTCGGGGTTATACCTAAGTAAAGCGCTATTTCGCTTCACTCATATCGCTCAACTTAGGTTTAAAAAAGCAAGCATAACGCCGTTTTTGTTATTTTCTTATAGCCACAGGTATTCCGGTACTAACAAGGTTATACCCCTTAACAACAACCTTGTCCCCCTCAGTCAAACCCTCTTTTATCATTGTTTTATCTTGGTACGACATACCCGTGCTTATCTGCCTTTTCTCAATAACGGTTTTTGAATCTTTCTCAACTGTAACATATACATAATCACCCGAAACATCTTTTTTAATCACAAGGGATGGTATTACAAATGCCTTGTTTGTTGAAAAATCATTAACCCTTATGGTTGAAACCATATTTGGTTTTATCAATTCATTTTTATTGCCTATTTTCAGCTCAATTTCAAACGTGCGGCTTTTTGGGTTTAATACATTTGATACCCTAACAATGGGTATGTTCATTTTAAATTCTGGCATCGACGAGAAAGTCAACTCAACTATTTGACCTTTTTTAACCTTGCTTATGTACTTTTCCGACACATTTGCCTTAATTACAATCTTGCTTAGGTTTACAAATTCTATGGCAGGGAATTGTGGCCCTGCCATTTCGCCCTTTTTAGGATAAATTTTATTTACAACCCCATCAAAAGGAGCACGAAGTTGCGACATACGTAGTTGTGCCGTTAAGCCATCCAACTGGGCATCTAACCCCTCTTTTGCCGATTTTGCCTGCAAATATTGAATTTCAGAACCAACATTTTGATCCCACAGCCTTTTTTGCTTTTCATAGTTTTTGTTTGCAAAATCAAGCCCCGATTTAACCCCTGCAATCTGCTTCTCAATAGCATCGGTATTTAATGTTAATAATAAGGTGCCTTTTTTAACTTTTTGCCCCTCAACCACCTTAATTGATTTTACCTTGCCTCCCATTTCAGGGCTAAGTCTCCCGTATTTATCGGCCTCTGCATTTCCAAATACCACAAAATAGTGGTTAAAAGGCTCATGCTTCATTGTTTTTACTTTTACAGGAATATCTCCAACCGCATCATCATCTACAAGTTGATTTTCCAGCGAGCGAATAGTTTTTTCAATTTTTGCAATGCGCGTTTTCTGATTGATTATTTTCTTCATTATAACCCTTTTATCGGCTTCAATGTTGGTATCTATTTCATTAATAGCAATACTTATTATATTAATATCAATAACTGTTTTATGCTGCAAATTCTGTAATGAATCTCTTTTTGCAACCAACTCTTCGTATGTTCCTTTAGAACCGCCACAGGCAACAAAAAGGGTAATTATGGGTAAAATTTTAATTAGTGTTTTCATGCTTATGTTTTTTATATTGAGGCAATACATGCATCGCCTATATATTTATTTTAAAGTTTATTAAATGCTTTATCAAGTGCAACTTTTTTGGTCAACAGCTCTTGAATTGCCGTAGCGTAAGTTAACTGCGCCTGTAGGTACTGGTTGTTATATATCGACAGTTCTAATGACGAAACCATACCTTCCTTAAATCTAATGGTAGCTTTATTTAGCACTTTTTCAGAAAGGGTAATATTTTCACTCTCGTTGTAATAATTTGCCAGCGCCGTGTTATAGTCAAACATGCTTTGCTGTGCAGTTAATGTAAGTCGCAGTGCTTCCTGCTCTTTTATGTTTGAGGCTTTATTGAGCTCAATTTTTGCCTGCCCCACTTTGGCCAACCGCATGCCGCTCGACACAATAGGTACCGATAAACTTAAACCTATAATATGTTTTATGTTCATATCAAAAGCTGGGGCTTCAAATTGGTCTTTATACTGGTAAAAGCCCGAAACGGTTGGTAAAAATGTCGATTTTTCTCTATTTAGGCTTAACGATTGCAGGTTCTCTTGTGTTGTTAGCAATTTATAATCAATCTGTTCCTCAAGATTAAACTTATAGCTTGTGGGTTCAATAATATTTATTTTGAGTAGCATGTCAATGCTGTCCAAAAGTTCAATTTGGGTATCGACCTCAACACCTATTTGGTATTTGAATAATTTTGATAGATATTGAATCTGGTTTTCAATTGTGCGCAAGCTGTTCTCGGTACGCTTTACGGTCAGTTCCAACTGGTCAACATCAGTATCTTCAACTAAACCCTGTTCATAAAACTTTTTTGTATATTCATAGTTCATCTTTAAGTTGTTCAAAGTCTCCTCTAAAACAACTTTGTTCTCGTTAAGTATTAAAATAGCATAATATGAGCTTGCTATGCTTTCGCGGATGTCAATTTTTACCTTGTCGTAATTTTCAACTGCAAACAGTTTATAGATGCGTGATGCCTGCAAACCCACAATATACTCGCCGCTAAATATAAGTTGAGTAAGCATAAGTGAATACGAAACATTATTTGTAACACCCATTTTAAATGACTCCCCAGATCTCATCGAATAAAAATCTTCGTTTCTGAAATCGCCACCTACTATAATCTCGTTGTCACCTTTGTTGTCTCCCATTATAGTTTGCGGAAAGCTCATTTCAGGAATATCTGGCATATACGTATAATCAACCTTCCCGCTTAATTGTGGTAAACCAATTGCTGTTGTTTCCCATATCTTTTTTTGTGCCGACTCAATATCCAGTTCAGCATTTTTACTTATAAAAAAGTTTTTAATGGCAAATTCCTGCGCTTGTGGCAGGTTAAATTTGTAAACCGTATCGGTTTGGGCATTTATATTAAATGCAAACAAACCAAAAACTGATAACAGGGCTATTAATTTTAATCTGTTCATTATATATTAATTATTGAGTTCTGCTTTGCTAAAAAAATAAAATCTTCAAAAAAGGAGCACTTTTAAACCTCATGTTAAACGTACAAACCTTTATCCTGAATAATTCATGCGTTTAGTTTGATGTAGCTGTAAGGCATCGGAAAC
>CBDUWQ010000140.1:0-10458 GCA_965370965.1 uncultured Bacteroidales bacterium | reverse complement strand
AAGAAATAGGTAAAGGATTAGAAAAGAAAATACTAAAAGACGCTGGAATTAAATAAAAAAAACGAAATGAAAAAGCTAAAAGAAAAAATAAGACTAGTTGTAGAAAAAACAGAAACAGGATTTTCATGCTTTTCGGAAAACTATCCAATATTTACTACAGCAAAGACAATTCCCGAATTGATAGAGAATTCATTTGAAGCGGCAAGTCTATATTGTGAAGATGAAAAAATTGAAATAACACATGCTGATTTACAATTCGATGTGGATTTTCAGCAATTCTTTCAGTATTATAAAGTGATTAACTCAAAATACTTAGCTGAAAAAATTGGAATGAATCCAACTTTATTGTCACAATATGTACAGGGACATAAAAAACCATCAGAAAATCAGACAGAAAAGATTTTATATGGAATTCATCAAATTGGACAAGAATTATCTGAGATTAATTTAATATATAGAAGATAGAAAGCACAGGCTGTAACAAAATACAAAAAAAAAATACGGGTAGTGTTTAGCTTGAAACTACATTCGTACTAAGATTCACCGCAAATTAATTTCTCATAGAGAAATTTTTGCTAGATTAGCATTCAAAATTAATTTACTATGAATAAACTGATACAGAAAAAGTCATTAATTCCGTACTATTTTTTATATCAGTCGTTAGAGCCAATATGGACAACTAATTATGATTGAAAAAGGATAATGGAACATTCAGGTCTTTTATCAATGAATTTAAAAGCCCAAGAAACGTTGATAAAACTAAAACCAAAGAACTATTAAAACAAACATTTGAAACGACTTTGTCATTCAAATAACCCTGCCCGACTAATCATTCAGGCGGGCCTGTTTTTGACATCCGCAAAGAAGCCACCGGAAAAAGGTAGTTTCCAAAGATGTATGAATTACATCATACTTAAAATTTCTTCTCTTTCAAACAATGTTTTCCACGATGCATCATTTTTATATGTGCCGTAATTTTTAAAGCCATGGTTTTGGGCTTTTTTAAAGCTTTGTTTCATTGCTTTAACATCATTTAAAAGCATATAATAGCGGGCGTACATTAAATATACATCGGGGTTATCGGCATCAACCAATTCGTAAATTTTAAGCTTTTTGGCGGCATTGTCTAAATTGCCGTCGTCTAAATCGGTTTTAGTAAGCATAAAACTTACCATACTTAAGTAGTTTAACAAACGTTTGGTTACTAAAATAACCTCTTTGTTACTTTGTTTTATTGATTCATTAAAACTGTTAATCTCTGTATGCCACCAATTTAAATTACGAAATTCAATTGCGCGTATAAATTCCGATCTAAGCTGCACCTCTTTTCTGATAAGCAGTTGGCGTTTTTTAGCATAATTATAAAAAAGTTCGCTATTTTCAACGTTATACGATTGTTTTTTTAACTCTTTAATATTTTTTAAACCATAAAACCAGCGTATGGTTTGGCTCAAATAAAAATTCTCTTTAATGGGGTTACTGTTTTTATTAAAAAGAGAAATGCTATCATTCATCCTTTGCCAAATATCATCTAACCATTTGTCATTTTTTTGCAACCTTTTTAATTTTATAGAATAAATATTAAGACCTATCAACCCCATTTCAAAACTTTGAGAAGGAGGCCATTGATGACCACCATCAAAAATAACCGATGTGTAATCAAATCCTTGCTGGTCAAAAGCAGAAAAGGTTTGGTGGGCTTCTAAATAATTAAAATCCTTATTGCCTACAATTCCGGCATAATAGTAATTGGGTTTAAAATTATTGGCTAAAGGTAAGTTGCCCCCGCAGGCTATTACACCAATAATTTTAGGCATTTGCTGGGCAAAAATTGTGGCAAGTTTTGCACCGCCAGAAAATCCGGCAGTAAACAGGCGTTTTTCGTCAACAACAAAACGGTGCTTGGTTTCTAACATAAGTTTTTTGAATACACTATGAGTAAAACTTGCCGGTTGCCCATTTTTTATGTTGTTGCCGGCAATAAAAATATATCCGTACTTATTTGAGAGCGTGGCATATTTATTAACCGGTATTTTGCCATTGGCATGTGGGTCAAAAAAGAATATTACCGGTAATTTATCGATACCATTATATGCTTTGGGCAAATAGCAGCAATAGTTTATAGTTGAGTCTAAAATTCCTGTTTGGTTATATAAAACCGTTTCGGCAATAATAGTTTTGCCGGTTTTATCAGTTACATTTTTTACAGGCTGTTGGCACGATGCCAATAGGGCAATAGCAATAATTGAAAATAACAACTTGCTTTTTGTAGTTTTTGTTTTTAATGTCATAATAATAGTAGTAAATTTCTATTTAATGCATGCCTGTAATTAACGTTTTCTTGCAAGCACTAAATACCAATTCCTTTAATCAGTTTATATAAATCCAAAGCATACAAGTCGGTCATTCCCGATATAAAATCAAGTATTGACCTTATTTTTGAATAATCATTAACATGGATTTCTTTATATTGTAATGGTAACAAAGAAAGCAATTTTTTTGAATATTCTGTTTTGCTATCAAATTGTGCTGCAATAAAATTGTTTAAAAGGGTATTTAAAACATTATAACCGGTAATTTCAATTTTGATAACCGAATGGTGGTTATAAATTTTTTGCCAAGCTGTTTCAGCACACTCTTTCATTGCCTTTTTTGATGTTTCAGGTAAATAGTCAACCAGTACGCCTTTTAAAACACCTGATAACAGTTTTGTTTCGTTTTCAATAAAAATATTTGATACCTGACCAACTAAATGGTTAATAACCGATGCGCGCAAAAAGGCAATCTGCTCATTTTTGTCTGTTACTTGTTTTACTATATCATTTTTTTTATTTATGAATTTTGCATCATTAACAGGGTGAAAAAACGACATTAAAAGGTTAGTAGTTTCGTTGGTTGATAGTATTCCCAATTTATGTGCATCTTCAATATCCATTATTTGATATGAAATATCATCGGCAGCCTCAACCAAATAAACCAGCGGATGCCTGCAATAATTAGCGTCAGGCATTTTTAGCAGTCCTATTTCGTCGGCAATTGATTTAAAGGTGTTTGTCTCTGTTTTAAAATACCCGTATTTATTTTTTTTTGTTCTGTTTTCTGAACCAAAGGGGTATTTAATAAGGCTGGCAAGGGTTGCATGGGTTAAAACAAAACCACCGCTTCGTCTTCCGTTAAATGAGTGTGTTAACAGCCGTAAAGCGTTGGCATTACCTTCAAAACAGGTTAAATCAGTCCATTCTAATGGGGTTACTTTGTTTTTATACTGCTTACCTTTTCCGTTTATAAAAAAGTCTGAAATGGCTTTTTCGCCGGCATGGCCAAAGGGGGGGTTCCCCAAATCGTGAGCTAAGCCGGCGGCACTTACAATGGTGTCAATTTCTGATAAAAAAGGGGTGTTAGGATATTTTTTCTTTAATAAAGCAGCAACTCTGTTTCCCAACGATCGTCCAACGCTTGCCACCTCAAGGCTGTGGGTTAACCTATTGTGTACAAAAATACTTCCCGGAAGGGGAAACACCTGCGTTTTGTTTTGTAACCTCCTAAATGGCGATGAGAAAATTATGCGGTCGTAATCGCGTTGAAATTCAGAACGCATTGATTCTGATGGTAATAATACAACATTTTTTTTACCAAATCGTTTGGGTGCAGTAAGCTTTGCCCAATCCATTACTGTATTATTGTTTGAATTTTTGATTGTTTAATAGTGTTTAAATAAATTTATTTTGCACTTAAAATGGATGATTATTTATAAGCAATTATAACTCTTTTTGCAAGGTTTTTCTGTAAAGAAATATTATCATAAACATACCTGTTGTAATAGCTGAATCGGCAATATTAAATACCGGTCTAAAAAAAATAAACTGTTCTGATGGGTTTATTGGCGACCATGATGGCCAATGAGCATTAATAATTGGAAAATAAAGCATGTCAACTACGCGGCCTTGCAAAAAGTGTGAGTATCCACCGGCTTCGGGCATAAATTGTGCTACCTGATAATAGCTATGGTCAAAAATAAGCCCGTAAAAAGAGCTGTCAATTATGTTACCGGTGGCACCGGCAAATATTAATATCACTGCAATTATATAGCCTAGCGGAACTTCTTTTTTAATTATACGTGCTATGTAAAAACCGATAAATGTTACAGCAGCAATTCTAAAGATGCTTAAAAAATACTTTCCTATTTTACCTGCAAATTCCAATCCAAAAGCCATTCCGTTGTTTTCGGTAAAGTGCAAAATAAACCAGTTGCCAATTATGTGGTGCTCTTCACCAATCATCATG
Organism: uncultured Bacteroidales bacterium; assembly: GCA_965370965.1. Taxonomy (GTDB): domain Bacteria; phylum Bacteroidota; class Bacteroidia; order Bacteroidales; family SZUA-534; genus GH45. The sequence continues at coordinate 6,174 of CBDUWQ010000140.1, read as the reverse complement.
GTGGTTTTAATCCATAATTTTAATGCCTGATCGGCAATAATTACAAGTATTATAATAAGCAGTACTAAACGACCTTTTGACATTTTATAGTGTTTTAAAAATTGAAAAAGAGGAAATCATTTAAGTTTTCCTCTTTTATAAACGTAATATTATAATTATTATTTTTGATTTCTTTTTGCATCAATGCTTAAAGTAGCATGAGGTACTGCTCTTAACCGCTCCTTTGAAATTAGTTTTCCGGTTTCTCGGCAAATTCCGTAAGTTTTATTTTCGATGCGTATAAGTGCCCCTTTTAGGTGCTGAATAAATTTGTGCTGGCGTTGTGCCAATTTGCCTGTCTCTTCGCGCGATAAAACCATGGCACCCTCTTCTAACACTTTAAATGTTGGCGAGGTGTCTAAAGTATCATTACCATCGGCGTGCGATAATGAGCTTTTAAGTGTATCATAATCGCGTTGTGCCTTATCAAGTTTTTCTAAAATAAGCTGTTTAAACTCTTGCAGCTCTTTGTCTAAATATCTAGTTTTTGTTTTTTCGTTTTCCATAGTCGTAAATTTTTAGGAGTGTCTAAAATAGTAAAATTTACTTAGTGTTTGCATGAAAACTGTCAAATTTTACGATATTAAAGATTTTTAATGAGATTTTGTTTTTATTTTAACGAAGTGATGTCTTAGCATCAGAGAGTTAAAAAAAAGTAAAAAATCTAATTTTGTAGAGTATTTTTACTTACACTAATTTATCCTTAGGATTTGTTTTTTAAATTATTTATTAACAATTATACCTTTTCAACCCTAATTAGTGTAGATGCAATACCGTCTAATTCTACGAGTTTTGCACTACTTTGTTCCAAATTGTCAACCAGCTTTATGCTTTGTGCCAGTGTTTGTGCACTTATATATTTTGTATGGGTATTAATTGCCTTTGTAATAGCCACATGCTTAACTATTTGCACGTTTACTTTATCAACAACTTCAAAGCCATTCTCTTTTCTAATATTTTGAATTCTGTTAATAAACTCGCGGGCAATACCTTCATCTTTCAACTCATCTGTTACGGTAATATCAAGGGCAACAGTTAATGAGGCTTCGTTTGCCACAAGCCAACCGGGTATATCTTCCGATAAAATCTCAACATCTTCGGTTGTTAGTTTTATTTTTTGCTCGTCAACAACAATTTCAAATTGATTATCACGTTCAATGGCAGCAATATCATTTTGTGTCATTTTGTTTACCGCTGCGGCAATTTGCTTCATTATTTTGCCATATTTGGGACCCAGTACTTTAAAGTTTGGCTTTATTTTTTTTACCAAAACCCCTGTTGTATTGTCTAAATATTCAATTTCCTTAATATTTACTTCAGACAATATTATATCTTTTACATCATCAATTTGGCGTGCTGTTTTTTTGTTTAGCAACGGAACCATTATTTTATTTAATGGTTGGCGGACTTTCAAGCTTACTTTACGGCGAAGACCGAGTACCATTGATGAAATACGTTGGGCTAAATTCATGCGCTCTTCCAAATCGGCATCAATAAGGGTGTTATTTTCAACAGGAAAAGTTGTTAAGTGAACACTTAAACCTTTATTGCGACCGGTAACAGCACTTAAATCTTTAAACAGTCTGTCGGTGTAAAACGGTGCAATGGGGCATGCCAAAACTGCAACGGTTTCTAAGCAGGTATATAGGGTTTGGTAAGCTGCAATTTTATTGTTGTCGTATTCGCCTCCCCAAAAACGCTTACGGTTTAAACGCACATACCAATTACTTAAATTATCCATTACAAAATTCTGTATAGCACGTCCGGCACGGGTTGGCTCATAGTTTTCATATGCATCTTTAACCTCTTTTATTAAAGAATTCAGAAGTGATATAATCCATTTGTCAATTTCAGGCCGTTCGTTTATCGGAATTTCGTTTTCAGAATATTTAAAACCGTCAACATTGGCATACAAGGCAAAAAAGCCGTAAGTATTATATAAAGTGCCAAAAAATTTGCGTTTAACCTCATCAACTCCCGAAACGTCAAATTTTAAGTTGTCCCAAGGTTGTGCGTTGGTTATCATGTACCAGCGCAATGGGTCCGAGCCGTATTTTTCAATTGTAGTAAATGGGTCAACGGCATTGCCAAGGCGCTTGCTCATTTTTGCACCGGCTTTGTCAAGTACCAAGCCGTTTGATATAATGTTTTTAAATGCTACGTTATCCGATATCATTGTTGATATGGCGTGCAGCGTAAAAAACCAACCACGGGTTTGGTCAACACCTTCGGCAATAAAATCGGCAGGGTATAGCTGCTCAAAGTCTTTTTCGTGCTCAAAAGGCCAGTGCCATTGTGCGTAAGGCATGGCGCCCGAATCAAACCAAACATCAATAAGGTCTTTTTCGCGAATCATTTTTTGTCCGGTTTCTGACACAAGTATTATATCATCGACATATGGGCGGTGCAGGTCAATTTTTTCGTAATTTTCTTTTGTAAAATTGCCTACTTCAAATTCCTCATAGGGGTTTTTATCCATAAAACCGGCATCAATAGCTTTATTAATTTCGCTTATCAACTCGGCGGTTGAACCAATGCATTTTTGCTCGGTGCCATCTTCGGTTACCCAAATTGGTAGTGGTGTACCCCAATAACGCGAACGGCTAAGGTTCCAGTCAACAAGGTTTTCTAACCATTTGCCAAAACGTCCTTCACCGGTGCTTTTGGGTTTCCAATTTATGGTTTTGTTTAGCTCTATCATGCGCTCTTTAACAGCGGTGGTTTTAATAAACCAGCTGTCAAGCGGATAATAAAGTATAGGCTTATCGGTTCGCCAGCAGTGCGGATAGTTGTGTGTGTGCTTTTCAACCCTAAATGCTTTGTTCTGCTTTTTTAGCATTACTGCTATATCAATGTCAATTGATTCTGTTTTTTCGGGTTTGTTGGTGTCATATTCATTTTTTACAAACCTTCCGGCAAATTCTGAATATAATTCTGTATCAACATATTTTGCCACAAAATCGTTATCCAAATCGTCTATTTTATATAGTTTTCCGGTAAGGTCAACCATTGGGCGGCGTGTTCCTTCTTTGTCAATTAAAATTAGCGGAACAATTCCTGAGGTTTTTGCTACCCTGTCATCATCGGCACCAAAAGTTGGGGCAATGTGTACAATACCTGTACCGTCTTCGGTGGTAACAAAATCGCCCGATATTATTTTAAATGCATCGCCCATGGGCTTAACCCAAGGTATAAGCTGTTGGTAATTTATGCCCACAAGGTCGGAGCCTTTGTATTGGGCAACTACTTTAAAAGGTATTTTTTTATCGTCATCTTTATAATCATCAAGTTTAAGATCGGCATTTTTAGGGTCAAAGTATTTGTTTTGAAGGTCTTTAGCAACAATTACCGAAATGGGTTTACCTGTGTATGGGTTAAACGATTTTACCTTAACATAGCTTATTTTTGAACCAACTGCCAATGCTGTATTCGATGGTAATGTCCATGGTGTTGTTGTCCAAGCCATAATTGATACCTGCTCGTGGGCATCAAAAAGCAATTCGCTTTTAGTATCGCGAATTACATAAAACTGGGCTGTGGCAGTAGTATCCTTAACATCTTTATAGCAGCCGGGCTGGTTTAGCTCGTGAGTTGATAGCCCGGTGCCGGCAGCTGGTGAATAAGGTTGAATGGTGTAGCCTTTGTAAATAAGACCTTTATCGTATATTTTTTTTAGCAGTTGCCACAGTGTTTCAATATAGCGGCTATCATAAGTAATATATGGGTCGTCCATATTCACCCAATAACCCATTTTGTGTGTCAGGTCTTCCCATATGTCGGTATATTTCATTACCTCTTTTCGGCAAGCGTTGTTATAACCTTCAACGGTAATTTTTTTGCCAATATCCTCTTTTGTTATACCCAACATTTTTTCAACACTGAGTTCAACTGGCAAACCGTGGGTGTCCCAACCGGCTTTGCGTTTTACTAAATATCCTTGCAGAGTTTTGTATCGGCAAAAAATATCTTTAATTGCGCGCGCCATAACATGGTGAATACCGGGTTTACCATTGGCCGATGGAGGACCTTCAAAAAAAACAAAAGTCTCTTTTTCGGCACGAGTGCTCATACTTTTATGAAAAGTGTCATCTTCTGTCCATTCTTTTAACACTTCTTTGTTAATCTGCGATAAGTCAAGTTGCTTGTATTCAGTAAATTTACTGCTCATTATATAATTTTTATGTCTTTAATCTAAATTATGCGATTCTAAACCCTGTGAAATTAAAACTTTAAAAATCACTAATGATGCAGCACAAAAGGGATATTCAAAAATTCTTACATACCTAAAATGTCCTCAAATTTTGTGAATTCCCTTTTGTACAATAGCATCAGCAATTTTCTTTGTTCAAAACCGCATAGTTTAGGTTTAAAATTTGAACCTACAAATATAGAGTTTGAGATTTGAAAAACAAACAAGAATTTTTTTAAGCGCAGAGAGCGCAGAAAACAAGAGAATTTTTTTTTATTTGTGTTTTTCGAAGTCGATTTGGGACAAGTAGTGAACTCACTTGGTTCGTTTCATTAATAGTAAAAGGGCAACCCCAAGTGCAATGCCAATTGTGTTGGCAATAATATCGTTAAAGGTGAAGTGACGCATACCGATGGGAAGGTATTTTTGGAGGAGTTCAATAAGCAAACCCAGTGCAAAAGTTATGGCAGCGTTTTTTATAATGGAAAGTTTTGTTAGCAGCAGCTTTGTAACTACCATAAACATTGTAAATATGATAATATGAAATATTTTATCTTGATCGATAAAATAGGTTTTTACAATACTGCGCAGGTCAATTATTGAGGCAGCTATTATTAGGAGGGTAAGGGTTATCCAAATAATAAATTTTTTATTTTGAGGAGACATTTTTGTTTATCAATAAATTATTATTTATTGCAAGGCCCCGAACTTGATTTGGGGGAACGTAATTTTGAAAAGATGGCTATTTTATAGACAAGCACTAATTTTATTGCATATGTTTTTAATAATTCATTAAAACATAGTCTTATTACTAACTACTTTCTACTCTTTTTATACTTAATACGCAACAAAACATTGGGAATTGTAATAATAATTAGGGGGATAATAAGGATAAGAGTACCAAAGGTTTGGGCTCGTAAATTGGAGAGTGCAAGGGAGAGGAAAATAAATAGGATGGAAAGGACTGAAAGGACAACTGTTGCCTGAGTATGTGTTAATCCTAATTCAAGCAGTAAATGGTGGATATGGCGTTTATCGGGTTGGAAAGGTGATTTTTTATTGTATAAGCGAATTGTAAATATTTTTAGCATATCAACCAAAGGTAATGCTAAAAAACCGATGGCAATAACAGGAGAAGAATTTATGATATAAGGATATTCATGACCTCGGTTTATTTCAATAAACTCAATTGCTAAAAAAGCCAATATAACACCCAATAAAAGTGAGCCTGTATCGCCCATAAATATTTTGGCTGGAGTTAAATTAAATCGCAAAAAGGCCAACAAAGAACCTATTAAAGCAGCAATTAATATTACTAATTGCATACTAATTGCACTACCTTCAATATAAAACCAAATGCCAAAAGCTATTGAGGCTATTATTGAGGTAGCTGTGCATAGTCCATTTATGCCATCAATTAAATTAAAAGCATTTATAATGGTTAAAAAAGTAAAAATAGAAAAAAACACACTTACCCAATATGGCAATTCAGCAATACCTAATAAGTTGTAAAAACTCGTAATACGCACATCACCTAATATTACTAAGGTACTAACCCCAATTAGTAAACCAATTGCTTTTTTACTTGGATCTAAAGCAATTATATCATCTTTCATTCCCAAAAAGAAGCTAACTAACATAGCAAACATAAAATATTGAAGACTATGAAATACTTTAAAATTTGAAAAAAGAGTCAAAGATAAAATAAACCCAACAAATATACCCAACCCACCAAGAGTTGGAATAACATTAATATGTGAAGTTCTCTTATCAGGTTTGTCAACAAGATTTTTTGCATAAGCTATCTTTATTATAATTGGAATAATAAAATAACTAATTGCAAAAGAAAACATAAATGCAAAAAAAATCCTAATATTAGGATTTGACATATATGAAGAAATGAAATTCATTCTATTTTATTAAGAAGTGTAAAATCAGCAAACTCC
>CBDUWQ010000139.1:0-10462 GCA_965370965.1 uncultured Bacteroidales bacterium | reverse complement strand
TGAATAATTTATTGTTTAACCAAAAAGTTGCATTTGTAACTTGAATTCAGCAAATGAAAAGAATTTAAAAGGCAAAATTGATTTAATATATATTGACCCACCTTTTGCAACTAATGGGAACTTTACAATAACTGATGGTAGAGCAACAACTATTAGTAATTCAAAAAATGGAAAAGTTGCCTATTCGGATAAACTTGTAGGAACAGAATTTATTGAATATTTAAAAGAGCGATTGATTTTATTACGAGAATTATTATCTGATAAAGGTTCAATTTATTTACACATAGATTATAAAATTGGTCATTATGTTAAAATTATGATGGATGAAGTCTTTGGTATTAAAAATTTTAAAAATGATATTACAAGAATAAAGTGTAATCCTAAAAACTTCAAAAGAACTGGATACGGAAATATAAAAGACTTAATACTTTTTTATTCAAAATCGGACAAACCTATTTGGAATGAGCCGAAAGAACCTTATAGCGAAGAAGACATTATTAAATTATTTCAGAAAAAAGAAAAAAACGGAAGACGTTATACAACAGTTCCAATTCACGCACCTGGTGAAACCCAAAATGGAAATTCATCTAAACCATTCAAAGGAATGTTGCCACCAAAAGGAAGACATTGGAGAACAAATGTTGAAACATTAGAACAATGGGATAAAGAAGGGCTTTTGGAATGGTCGTCAACTGGTAATCCAAGAAAAAAAATATATGTTGATGAAAGAGAAGGTAAACGAGTTCAAGATATTTGGGAATTTAAAGACCCACAATATCCAACTTATCCGACAGAAAAAAATCAAGGATTATTGGATTTAATAATTAAAACATCATCTAATCAAGACAGTATTGTTTTGGATTGTTTTTGCGGTTCTGGAACAACTTTGAAGTCTGCACATTCATTAAACAGAAAATGGATAGGAATTGACAAATCTGATTTAGCAATTGAAGCAACAAAAAATAAATTAGAAACTATTTCGGGAGACTTATTTGTTGAAAAACCTAAATATAAGTATATAGAAATGAACGAAGCCCAGCCCATAACAAAGGCTATACGTAATGTGGGGTTTGTTGATAATCAGCAAGTTTATGCAAGTAAATAAAATTAGTGGTAAATTGAAAGTTAATCGTTTCAAAATCCCAAACTACGCATAGCCCACCGTTACAGGCACAGTTTTAATTAATAATTTAAAACAAAAAGAGAAATGAAAAAGATTAAATTATTTAGTATAGCAATAACATCGATATTTGCATTTTTTTTTACTGCATGTGAGGAAGATGTAGTCCCAGTCCCGGTAGCCTTTTTTAGTGTAAGTGAAACTTATATAACCGAGGGTAATAATATTACTTTTACAGACCAAAGTATTAACGCCCCAACAAGTTGGGCATGGAATTTTGGCGATGGAGGTTTTTCAACCGAACAAAACCCAACCTATACATATACCACGGTAGGCACTTATACTGTAAGTTTAACCGCCACCAATATAGCTGGGAGCCATACTTGTACAAAAATAGATTCAATATTAGTAAATAAACAAAGTATAACAGGACAATCAGGGACATTAACCGATGTTGATGGTAATAATTACATTTGGGTAGGAATAGGAGCGCAAGCTTGGATGGCAGAGAACCTAAAAACCACAAAATATGCTGATGGCACAAACATACCAACTGTTATTGACGGTAATAATAGTGGCGATAGTAGTGATGAGTGGGCAGCACTTGAAAATAATAATACCGATAAGGCCTACTGTTGGTATGATGATGATATTGCCAATAAAGATTTATATGGTGCATATTATACTTATGCTGCTGCTACCAACGGTGATAACAGTGGCACTAATGTGCAAGGTGCTTGTCCTGATGGATGGCATTTACCAAGTAAAGCTGAATGGTCAGATCTGAAAACCTATTTATCATATAATGGATATGATGTAACAGAGGGCTATGCTTTAAAAACTATTAATGGTTGGGATATTAATGGCAATGGAATTGATGTTTTGGTTTTTCTGGTCTGCCAGGTGGCTACCGATACCATAGCTTGCCTTGTACGTTTTCCTGTAAGGGCGAACAAGGTCGCTGGTGGAGCAGTACAGAGGTTGAAGGTAACGCAGATGCTGCCCACAATATGACCCTCTGGACTGTAATGGAAGACAACGGCAACTATTTTAAGTCAGTTGGGTATTCAGTGCGTTGTGTAAGGGATAGTGAATAATAACAAGTTTTGTTTGCTCTGTGAAATAGGTCGGAGTTTTAGCCGAAAGACATTTTATAGAATCTGTTTATGATGAAAAGATATTGAAGGATAATATAATATTCTGAATATGATAGGTATAACCTAATTTGAGCGATTATGAACTTTGAAAACCACCAATCATTTGATTTAAAAGAGAATACAAAAATTCTCACATACCAATAAGGTGTCTTCTAATTTTATGTATCTCTTTTAATCTCAAAGCGTTGTCAATTTTCTTTGCACACAATCGCTCAATTTAGGTATAAATAATGAGCAAGAATTGAAAGAGTTTAATAGAATATTGAACAAATAAAACGCCATACAGCAATGGCTATGAAAATTCTAAAATCATCTGTTCAAACTCGCTTAATATCATAGCCGTAGCTCCCCAAACCTTTTGGTTTTGGAAATTGTAAAAAGGGATATTTATTTTTTCTCCTCTTAAAATCCTGTCTTCGGCAGCTTTTTTTTCTTTATCTAAAATATCATTAATGTTTACGGTAAACAGGGCATCAACCTCACAGTTGTTTAAAACAAATAGGGGTTTTGATTTTAGATAGCCAACAACCGGCAATACCTTCATATTGGTAATTGGTATATAAAGTTCGGTAAGGGTTCCCAAAACCGTTACTTCATTTGTGTTTATGCCAATCTCCTCTTTGGCTTCGCGCAAAGCAGTAACAATTAAATTGTTATCGGTTTTTTCAAGTTTACCTCCCGGAAATGCCATTTGCCCACTATGTGAGCCATTGTACTCGGCTCTGCGTATTATCGGAAAATATATTTGGTTGTTATGCTCATAAAGCACTATTAAAACTGAGCTTGGGCATGGAATAACCTTATGTTTTGGATACAATAACCTCCCCTGCGGCATCATTAGTTTTTGTGCCCATTTACCGGGTTTATTGTTTTTTAAATTAAACTCTAAATGCTGTATTAGTGTACTAAAGTTTGTTTTCACAAGATATTATTTTGCCAAAAGCAGATAATAGTTTTTTTTGCCCTTTTGTATTAAAATATACTTGCCGTTAATTAAATCCGATTCATTAATAACCACATCCTGCGAGCCAATTTTCTCTTTGTTTAAACTAACGCCTCCGCCTTTTAGCAGCCTGCGCAGCTCTCCTTTTGATGCAAAAACTGTTGCATTATCGGTAAGTAAATCAACCACATTTACACCACTGTTTAAATCGGTTTTGTTTATTTCAAATGTTGGTACACCCTCAAAAACAGATAGAAATGTGCGCTCATCAATTTTGGCAAGAGCCTCGCTTGTTGCTTTGCCAAAAAGTATTTGTGAGGCCTCAACGGCAGCATTGTACTCTTTTTCAGAGTGAATCATAATAGTAACCTCTTTTGCCAACGCTTTTTGCAACTCTCTTAAATGCGGTGCTTCTTGGTGTTTTTTGGTAAGCAAGGCTATGTCAGCCTTTGATAACATAGTAAATATTTTAATATATTTTTCGGCATCGGCATCCGAAACATTAAGCCAAAATTGGTAAAAACTATAAGGCGATGTTCGCTCGGGGTCGAGCCAAACATTACCCGATTCTGTTTTACCAAATTTTCCACCATCGGTCTTGGTAATAAGCGGGCAAGTTAATGCAAATGCCTCGCCGCCCTCTTTTCTGCGGATAAGCTCGGTACCGGTAACAATATTCCCCCATTGGTCCGATCCACCCATTTGCAGCTTACAGCCCATGTTGCGGTACAGGTGCAAAAAGTCGGTTCCCTGAACAAGTTGGTATGAAAACTCGGTAAACGACATGCCTCCCTGCTCTTCACCACTAATTCGTTTTTTTACCGAGTCTTTTGCTATCATATAGTTTACGGTAATATGCTTGCCAATTTCACGAATAAAATCAAGAAAACTATACTCTTTCATCCAGTCGTAATTATTTACCATTATGGCTTTGTTATTGGCATCGGTATCAAAGTCGAGAAGTTTTGAAAGCTGCTTTTTAAGACAGTTTTGATTGTGCCTTAGTGTTTTTTCGTCTAATAGGTTGCGCTCTTGCGATTTTCCCGATGGGTCGCCAATCATTCCGGTGGCACCACCAACCAGCACTATGGGGCGGTGTCCTCCTATTTGCAAGTGTTTTAGCATCATAACTCCCACAAGGTGACCAATATGCAGCGAGTCGGCTGTGGGGTCAATACCAACATAAGCCGATGTTAGCTCTTTTTGTAATTGCTCGTCAGTTCCGGGCATAATATCGTGTATCATACCGCGCCATTTCAATTCTTCAACAAAATTCATTGTATATGTAAATTATTCATTTTAAGGATGGCAAAAATAGCAATTAAAAATGGTTCTGTTAATCTAATGGGTAAAGAAAAATTTAAGACTATTATTATTTATTGCAAAGTTTCCGAAGCAAGTTTTCTGAAATAAATTTGGGACAGGCAGGGGTAAGCTATTTGGATTCGCCGTCATTTGTGTTTTGTAAGTAAATAGTACTTGCAAGCAAACTCTGCAAAATTAGTCCCGATGCTTATTATCGGGATGGCGATATTTTTACTTGTCTGCCAAAACACAGGCAGGTCCAAAATATTCCATTTCGTAAAAATTGACAGTTTTCGTGCAAGCACTAAATAATGACTACTAATAACATTTTAACTATACTAATGGTAAAACTTAACCCAACTTGGCACTCTAAACCAAACGCCACAAAAAAACCACTTATTTACAAATATACAATCTAAAATGTAAATAAAAGAAGCATAAACGCCTTATATACAATAGTAACAAGCACACCTAATTTAATAACCTAATAAACAAATATATATATTACTTTATATTACAAATTAAGTTATATATTTGTAATATGTACACATACAAAGCCAATGTAATAAGGTGGATTGACGGTGACACCGTATTGATTGATATTGATTTAGGTTTTAACATTACCCGTCAGGAGAGGATAAGACTGGCACGCATTAATGCATCGGAGCTTAACAGTAAAATACCTTTTCAGGTACGTAAAGCAAAACATGCACGTGCGGTAGCAAAAAAGTTTTGCCCCGTTGGTTCTACCATATTTGTTACTACCTCAAAAAACAAAAAAGACATGTACGCACGCTACATTGCTGAGCTCGTTTTTAATGATGTGAATATTTCTGATTACCTGATTGAGAATGGATGCGTAAAAAAAGTGATTTATTGAAAAAACTCAGCGTTGCTGTCAAGCTATTATATTACTTACTTATCTTTTTTTTAATAGTTACTAACCACACTATGAAATTGTGCGGTAGAGAACATCAATTTTCCAAGTCGTATCAGTTTAGTAGAAAATAGAAAGTAGAAAGGTTTATTCGAGGTAGTTAAGTACATTTTACCTCTTTTTCCAAAGCTCATGTATTTTAACATATTTTAAAAAGGTTGAATGGGCATTTATTGAGCAGATAACAAAACCATAAAAACCGTCTAAAAAACCAGCATGAAATATATAGTCGCGAATAAATTTCCACAATGGGGATATAATAATTTTTATTAATGGGGCTTTGCGTCCTTTGTTAAAGGTAACCTGTGCACCAATGTCGGTAAACTTGCTCATTTGTGCCACATGTTGTTGTACTGTGTAGTAGGTGTAATGCAGTAAATCGCCTTTTAAATGTTTAATAACTGAACTAAATTCCATCTCAAATTTATCGTGCGGATTTTCGCCTCCCCATTTGCCTTTTTGTTTGTTCCATAAGCGCAGTTTTTTATCGGGGTACCATGCACTATGCTTTATCCATTGACCACAATAGTTGTTTAGCCTGTTAAAGGTATATCCGTCGGCTGTAAAATTATTTTTTACTTCGGTAATACTCTGTTTAAGCTCAGGCGAAAGCACTTCGTCGGCATCTAATGACAATACATAATTGTGGGTTGACTGTTGAGCAGCAAAATTTTTTTGTTGAATATGGCCTTCAAATTTATTCTCAATAAACCTAACATTAAATGAGTTGCATATCTCTTTAGTTTTATCGGTGCTAAATGAATCAACCACTAAAATTTCGTCGGCAATGCTTTTCACAGAGTTTAAGCACCGGGCAATATCTTTCTCTTCGTTAAAGGTTATTATTACAACAGATAGTTTAATCATGATTTTTCTTTTGAAAAACAAACAAAGTATAAAAAACAATATAAAAAGTTACACCGGCTTGTGTTTCCAGCGTATCTTCGTTAAGCATGCTTATAAAAATCATTAACATAAAACCCATCAAAAATAGTCCACCTGTGTATTGGTTTTTTATGCCGGGGTATATCATGCTAAATATTGCTAATAAAAAGCCAAAAACGCCAAAGGTTACAAAAAATGTCATAAACTGGTTATGTGCTCTAAGGCGATTTCTTTTTTTAAGATTTGAATTCATCTCATTATATGCTTTGGTGTAAGCATTTTTTAAATCGCCTGTGCCCACTCCAAACCAAAAGTTGTTATGTATAATATGTATCGCCGTACGGCCAAACTCTATTCGCTGTACAATTGATTTGTTGTTGGCATTGCCTGTTTTTACGTAACGGTCAATTTCCCATATTACATTGTAGGTTTTAACATAAGGTATAAATTTTTTGCGGTAAACACAGTTAGCATAGCCATCTTCAATCAATTTTACATCTTCGGGTTCAAGGGCAAGTAATCCATCGGTGTCTTTGGGCAATCCTTTCGATGCTAAATACCGTATCATGGTATTCCTTACGGGATACCCAATGGCATCGTACCCCTGAAAAGGTATTTTACTCAATTTGGGCCATGTTTTAGCCAGCTCTTTATAACTAATAAGAATCCTTACATAATGTCCGTTCTCTTTAAGTTGCGATGTGGTATCGTTATAGTATTTATTACCGCGTGGAGTATTCTCCGGTAAACTGGCAAAATCATAAGTTTTGGTCAAATAAAAATCGTAATATACTTTTGATACTAAACCAATACTACCTGCTATTATAAATACTAATACAGTCCAAATGACAATTTTTAAAAAGCGCAGTTCAATTTTTTTATAGTTTTTTGCAAATATTAAAAACAGTAGCATCAGCAAAGCCACCCACCCTGTAATAGACTGGAGTATTATTAAAAATAATAGAAACCAAACCAGTAGCAAACTAATAGCTGTTTTTTTCCATATATGCAACACATTAAAATCAGCAATAAAGTAGTATCCGGTTATAAGCATACTTAGCACCAGCATTAAACCAAACCTTATATGTGATATAAAAACCGATATATTTCTTATATCGTAGTATTCTATTTTGTAAATGTTTGTTATTACTGCAAAGCTTACTGTTGTTCCGCAAAAAACGGCAAAAACAAATGCATATAAAATCCATCGTAACTCTTTTAATGATAAGGGTTTAACAGTGCCTATTATTAAAGGAATTATCAGTAGTGGAATTTTTATTTTAAGGTCGTGAATTGCGTAACTAAAATCGGAAGTGTTTATAAGCCATAAAACATGCAGCAGGGGCAGCAACAAAAAAGCCCATATGGTTTTGTTGTTTTTTATTTTAGCAAACTTGGTTTTAAAATTGCGCTCTGCCAACCAGTTTAGGGCAAGTATAAATTGTGCATTACTAACTAAAACCGTCGATAGTGGCAAGCCTATTGCCATTATTAGCAGTCCAATTATATAGATTTTTCTGTGGATGCTTAATTTTTGAAATTCTTTAAAAAATGGTATTTGAGAAAATCTCATTAAGAATTTATTAATGCCGGTCTATAAAATATATATAAATATAGGCTATTAATTAGTGCCTGTCAATATTAAGAGTTTGTTCAGAAAGTTCGAGTTCGAGCCCGCCTTAAGGTAAACCTGAACGATTAGTCGGGCAGGGCTTGCAAAGTCAATAAAATGTAGTCCGCCGCGGTGGATGACTATTTTATTGGTGAGCCTGCCTGCTGCAGGCAGGCGTATAAATCGGACTTTATGGCCAGACTCTAACTAGTAAAATACTGTTACAAACCCTTTTTCAGGCTCATAAGTAATATTGCCACTCTCTGAGTTTATAACATAATAATATGTTCCCGGTTGCACAAGCGACCCGTTTGGCATATGCCCGTCCCAAACAATTTGCTGGTGTCCTGAGCGCTTAAAAACAGTATTACCCCAACGGCTATATATCTCTATCGAAAAAAGGGTAATGCCGTTTGATGTTATAATAAACTCATCATTTATGTTATCGTTGTTTGGGGTAAATACATTGGGTATGTAAAAACGGTCGTTAATTTCAATAGTATTTGAAACCGAATCGGTGCAACCTTTATTGTCAACTACCTTTAGCCAAACCTGATATGAGCCGCTGCCACCATATTTATATAATATTGTTGTTGAGTCGGTTGTAACAGGAACAGAGCCATCGCCAAAATTCCAAATATAATCTCTAACCGGGTTATATAGTTTTGATGTATCAATAAATGTACGCGAATAGGTAGAATATAACATTTGAGTAGAGTCGGTTATAAAACCAACTATGGGGTTAGCTGATATATATTTGGGCAGTGAGTCGCTATAACTGTTACCATTGCTTATAATGGTTAGTTTTATCATAAACATGCCCGTATCAATATAAGTATGTGTCGGGTTTTGTTCAATAGAGGTAGCCCCATCGCCAAAATCCCAACTCCAATTTGAAACTTCAACTGTTGTTTCATCAATAAAATTTAATGCACTATTTTGGCATAAGTTACCTTGAACAGAAAATTCAGCTTGAGGAAAGGCTTCTTGCAAAAACAAAAATATAAAAAATGCAAAAATATAATATTTCTTCATTTAGATTAAGTTGATAAGTTGGCAATTACTAACACGCATACAAACATAAAAAATAATTGCATCAATTGCTTTATGAACTATAATAAATTTTGAACAGATAAATGAACAATTAAATATTTTTAGTAATTTTTTGAATAATTTTATAGTGGCTTAAAAACTCTTTTGCAATAACCCTTAATATTGTATATAACGGAATAGCCAATATCATACCTCCTATACCTGCCAAACTCCCTGCCATTAAAATCACTAAAAAAATTTCAAGTGGGTGTGCATTTACGCTGCTTGAATATATTAGTGGCTGAAACAAAATATTATCGATGGTTTGAACAACAGCAAAAACCAACACCATAAAACCTATTAGTGGAATTAACTCGGTTTGAAAATTTAAATGTGAATTGGTG
This sequence comes from uncultured Bacteroidales bacterium, assembly GCA_965370965.1. GTDB lineage: Bacteria > Bacteroidota > Bacteroidia > Bacteroidales > SZUA-534 > GH45. The sequence continues at coordinate 1,067 of CBDUWQ010000139.1, read as the reverse complement.
GCAATGCCAATAATTATACTAAATAGTGCACCAATCCAAGGGCCAACATATGGTATAACATTTAAAATACCACTTACCAAACCACATATAACCGCATGCTGAAACTCAATACCTATTATCCACAAACCAAATGTAATTAATAGCATTATTATTAATGCCTCTAAAATAATACCTATTATGTAACGTGGTAATAGGTGTCGTATCGACTTTAAAATATGGGTTACCTCTTTTGTGCGCTTATCGGGGAATAGCAATAAAATGGCATTTGAAAAAAGCGAGGAGTCTTTTAAAAAAAAGAATGTAATAAACGAGATGGCAAAAAAAGCAATAATAAGGTTGCCCAAAATTGAGGTTATGTGCGATACAATATTTGATAAGTACGAGGTATTTATTACTGAAAACAGTTTTTCGATAAGATAACTTTCAAATGATGAGTGGTCTTTAAATATCCCGGTATTCTGAAAAAAATTAAATATATTTTCTAAAGGTTTTTCTAAACTGTGATAAAGCGAATAAACATCAATTTTTGATAAAACATTTGCTTCAGAGATAACCATTGGGATAAAAATACGGAAAATAGATATTAGGAAAAACCACAATAGCACCAAAGTAATGGCAGCTGTTAATCCTTTTGGTAATTTTCGTTTTGCTATTTTTATGCGTTCAATAAGCTTTAATATTGGTTGCCCTATTATTGAAATTGTGGCAGCAATTAAAATATACGCCACCAACGATCTGAAATACCAAATACTAAAAACAAAAATGGCAATTCCAATAAAACCTATTATTAGCTTGATTTTTTTGTCCATATAATAACAAATGATAAACTACTAAATTAAAAAAAACTATTGATTTTTGTATTACTTTTGCAAACTTAAGGTTTGTAAATTATCCTAAAATCCGTAAGGATTTTTATTAGTGCCTATTAATGAAGAATTTGCGCAATAATTAATTCGCCTATTTAAGTGAATTAAAATTTGTGGTAACCTGCCAGTTGTCAGGCAGGTTAGTGTAATACCTAAATATCTAAAATGGAATCGTTATGAAGTTTCGTAGTGTGCATTAAT